>CAYSVE010000014.1:0-25269 GCA_964434365.1 uncultured Anaerolineaceae bacterium
TTTAACCCCGGCATTATGGTAATCGCCGTCTTGATTATATTTAAAATCATCGGGGACGGCCTGCGCGACGCCGCTGACCCGTATCATAGCAATTAAACAAAGTGCTAAGTCATGAGTACCGAGTAATTACTCGAACGATTAGGGCGTACCTGCGGCGATATTCGCGCTCGTTTCGAGCGATCAAAGAACGGTCGTAAAATCGTAATGCTTGTAGGGCCGATGCCATGCCTCGCCCGCAAGGGCCGACGCACAACAGGAATCGGTGGGGGCGCACGCGAGCCGCAGTGAGCCTCGCCCGTAGATGCAGACACAAACATATGAACACAAAATATCGTTTTTCACTGGACCTAATCGAATGACCGAACCCTTGTTGGCCGTCCGTGACCTGAAAACGCACTTCAAGGTGCGCGAAGGGGTCGTCAAAGCGGTGGACGGCGTGAGTTTTAGTGTATACCCCGGCCAAACGGTCGGCATCGTCGGCGAGAGCGGTTGTGGCAAAAGTATGACCATGCGCTCTGTGATGCAAATCGTCAAGAAGCCGGGCCGCGTCGTCGACGGGGAAATTCTGTATCGTACAGACGCGCCTATGCCCCGCCGCGCTCGCAAAGATGCCTACGTCGATATTGCGAAGCTCGACCCGCACAGCAAGCAAATGCGAAGTCTTCGCGGCGCCGAAATTGCGCTCGTTCCACAGGAGCCGATGGTCTCGTTCAGCCAGTTGCACACCATCGGCAATCAGATGATCGAAGCGATTACCCTCCACCGCGACGTGAGCGAAAGCGAAGCCCGCGAAATCTCCATCGAGAAGTTGCGTCAGGTGGGCATCCCCGCCCCCGAGAAGCGCATCGATATGTACTCGTGGGAACTCAGCGGCGGCTTGCGTCAGCGCGCGATGATCGCCATGGCGCTCACCAACGACCCAAAACTGCTCATCGCCGACGAGCCGACCACCGCCCTCGACGTGACCACACAGGCGCAAATCCTCAACCTGCTGAAGCGCCTACAACAGACGCTCGGCATGGCCGTCATCATGATTACACACGACCTCGGCGTCGTCGCTCAGGTGAGTGATTACGTCGTAGTGATGTACCTTGGCCGCGTCGTCGAGGAAGGACCTGTAGATGACATCTTCTACAATCCACAGCACCCCTACACACGCGCCCTCCTACAGTCGATACCGACGGTCAACAGCGAGGAACGCACCATACTGCCGTCGATTCGGGGCAGTATCCCGTCGCCGTTCAATCGCCCGCCGGGGTGCACTTTCCACCCACGCTGCGATGCGTTCATCCGTGGGGTGTGCGACAAACACGAACCGCAACTTAAGCCGGTGACGGAAACGCAATCCGCGTCGTGCTTTTTGTACGAAGACCATGAGGAGCCGGTATCGTGAGCGAAACCCTGCTCGAAGTCCGCAATTTGCAGAAGCACTTTCCAATCAAAGAGGGGCTGATGCGCCGTCAGGTGGGGGCGGTGCGCGCCGTCGATGATGTGAGCTTTCACATCGAGGAAGGCGAAACGCTCGGGCTGGTGGGCGAAAGCGGCTGTGGAAAAACCACCACCGCGCGCTGCATCCTCCGCGCGATAGACCCAACCGACGGCGAAATCCTGTTTCGGCAGGAAGACGGCACCACGGTCGATCTGGCGCAAGCCAGCCTACGCAAGATGCGCTCGCTGCGCCAGGAAATTCAACTCATCTTTCAGGACCCGTTCACTTCGTTGAATCCGCGTATGAGAGTGTTCGACATCGTTGGAGAACCGTTACTTATCCAGGGAATGTCCAGCCGTGACGAGCGCATGGACGTGGTCGGTGATATGCTCAAGCTGGTGGGCCTGCGCCCAGAGTACATGCAGCGCTATCCGCACGCCTTCAGCGGCGGCGAGCGGCAGCGCAGCGGCAGTGCGCGCGCACTTGTGTTGAACCCACGCCTCGTCGTGGCCGATGAACCCGTGAGCGCGCTCGATGTAAGTGTACAGGCGCAGGTGCTCAACCTGCTGTTAAAGCTGCAAAACCAACTCAATTTGACGTACCTGTTCGTGGCCCACGACCTGAGCGTGGTCAAGCACATTACCAACCGCGTGGCCGTGATGTACGTCGGCAAAATCGTGGAAATCGCACCCACACGTGCGCTATTCGCCAAGCCGAAGCATCCGTACACGTCGGCGTTGATGAGCGCGGTACCCGTGCCCGACCCACGCACACGCGGCGAAATGGCCGAACTCGAAGGGGAGGTCGCTAACCCGGCAGACCCGCCACGGGGATGTTACTTCCACCCGCGCTGTCCGTTTGTCGAGGACCGTTGCAAGCAGGCGACACCGCAGCTTGAAGAGATCGAGCCAGGCCATTTTGTGCGCTGCCACCGTGCTCACGAATTGGACCTCGCTGGCGTGCAGATGGATGCGCGACCGGCCTAAGTACAAAAGGAAACCCATGATCGTCACGAAAGCCCAACTCAAGGAGTGGCTTGCCAACCCGAAGCCGCAAAGCGACCTCCAAACCCAAATTCGCGATAGCGCCTCGTTGCAGATGCTCCAGGCTGCGATGGATGCCGCTCTGCCGGAAAATCACCGGCCAATCCCGGTTCTCACATACACCAAGTACCGCGAGTTCGAGCACACCGGTGAACGCCCCGGCTACCAGGACCCATACTTCACGCGGCGGGCGATGCTCACCAAAGCCCTCGTCGAATACCTGCTTGGCGATAAATCCGTGCTCGATACACTGCACGATTTGCTGTGGGCCATCTGCGAGGAGACGAGTTGGGTCGTCCCTGCCCACGAGGAACAGGGGCCGAACTACTGGGACATCGAACCGCCCATCGTGCGGACGGAACCGCTCGGCGCGCACACGTCGCTTACCCGTGAGCCGGACAACATCGACCTGTTCGCCGCAGAAACAGGCGCAGCCCTCGCGGAGACGGTACATCTCATCGGCGACGACCTCGCGCCGGAGGTCCGAGAGCGTGTGCGGCAGGAGGTGCGCCGGCACATCTTCAAGCCGTATCTGGCGTATGGACGGAGTCATTGGTGGTTCAAAGGCGCGCTGAACTGGAACGGCGTGTGCAACGGTAGCATCGGGTTGGCTTTTTTGCGGCTAGAGGACGACCTCGAAACCAAGGCCGAGGCCCTCGCGATGGTGCTCGAAGGCTTCGAGGCGTATATCGCGACTGGCTTCGAGGCGGACGGCGGCAGCATCGAGGGCGTGGGCTACTGGAACTACGGTCTCATGTACTACGTCACGGTCGCCGAGGTGCTGCGCGAAGTCACCGGTGGCGAACTCGATTTGCTCGCCACCGAGCGCATGAAAGATCTTGCGCGGTACCCGGTCGGCATGGCCCTGAAGCCGCCGCAATACCTCAACATCGGCGACTCACCGGATACCGTCGGGCTGGCGAAGGGCATCGTCCAACGGTTAGCCGAGCGCACCAATGTGCCCGAACTTCGCGCGCTCCTCGGTGACGAAGATCGGCTCGATATGCACAGTTACCCCATCGCGAAGCTGCCGATTTTCCTGCGCGAAATTGCGTGGTACGACGGCAAACCCGTCGAAACGCCCCCACCGAGTGACTTCTACTTGCCGACGGTGGGCGTGGTGAAATTTGTGGGGCAAACCGGCAGGGGCGCGCCGGTTGTGTGTGCGCTGACGTGCGGCCACAATGACGGCCATCATAGCCACGTGGATGCCGGTAACATCATCTACCACGTCGACGGCGAAAGCCTCGTGCCCGATGCCGGGCGCGGCAAGTACAGCAAGCAATATTTTCGGCAGCAGCGCTACCAGAACATCTTCAACAACGCCTACTCGCACAATATCCCCACCATCGGTGGGAAGATGCAACAACCGGGGCCGGAGTTCGGCGGCACACAGCAGTTTCATGGCACCATCGTCGAGCACGGCGAACGCAACGGCAAAAAGTTCGTTGTCGCTGACCTCCACACCGCATACCATATTCCATCGCTCACGCAGTTCCGCCGCACGGTAGAGTTCGACCCGACGACCGGTAAGGTTGTGCTCATCGATACATTCGCCTTCAGCGGCGAAGCCCTATCCATCGAGGAAGCTTTTGTGACGTGGGCCGATGTTACGGCAGTCGGCGATCGTTTGCATATCACCGGCGGCAAGTTCGAAGTCGACCTGCAAGCCGTGGGCGCGACTTGGAAAATCGAACGACTAGAGCAGGCCTCGCGCGCGAATGGGCGCGATGGCGTGCTCAAGCGGATGACGACCACTGTGAGCGGCACCACCTTTACGATGACCATCACACCGCAGGAGGGGTAACCGGTGACCAAAACCTGGCCGTCCGAGATGAGCGCGTTCACGGACGAAAAAACCGGGCGCACAATCAAAAAATTGACGGCGCAGCGCAACAACATTCACATGTACTTCACCGAGAACAGCTTCGTGAAGGGCCGCGACGAGATCATTTTTCAAAGTGACCGCGCCTACGCCGATGACCTCGCGCCGGACGAAAACCCGCAGTACAACATCTATAAGATGGACCTGAACAGCGGCGACATCACCCAACTGACGGACGACCCCATCGGCCCACATGAGGCCACCAAAACGCCCGACGGCGAACTCGTCGTGTATATCACCCAGAATAAGGTCCGCGCGCTGAACACCACTACCGGCCACATCTCGACGCTCTACGAGGAAACCGGCAACTACAGCCTGCTAAGCGTGAACATCGCAAGCAACAAGCGTTACGTGGCCTTTGGCCGCAACGAGGCTGTAAGCATCCCCAACCACTACACAGGTGTGAACTACTTCGGCTTCAAAGACCGTTACTACCTCATCAAGGATGGACGAATTACGCTCGCCTACCTCGACGGTAGCGGCCACTACGACGTCATCAAGGACACACATCAGGTGGGGCACTTCCAATTTTGCCCCGATGACCCGACCATCGGCACCTATTGCCACGAAGGCCCGTGGAATCTCGTTACGCAGCGCATCTGGCGGCTCGACTTCGTGACCGGTGAGGCGACGCCCGTCTTCCGGCAGGAAGAGCGGGACGCGATTGGCCACGAGTTCTGGACACAGGATAGCAAAATCTTCTTCGATAACCGTGGCCCCGGTCACGATGGCACCATCACCTCCGACCGCACCCAGGCCGTGCTCACCGACGTCGCAGTGAATGACAACGAGATGGTGCCGTTCGTCGGTGTGGCCGACAAAAACGGCAACGTACTGCACACCATCGAGATGCCCTACTACTGCAATCACTACCACACCAACCCAGATAGCTCGGTGCTCGTCGGCGATGACGTGGACAACCTCGTGCTCATCGACATCAGCGGCGACAAGCCGGCGCTCTCGGTTCTCGCTCAGCATGGCACCTCGTGGAAAACGCAAAGCAGCCACTGCCACCCCACCTACGACTGGGACGGTGGGCGCATCCTTTACGCGAGCGACACAGGCGGGCGCGTCAATTTGTACATGATCGACTTGTAATCGTGCGCACCCTATCGCCATCGCGCACCCCATAATCGAAGCAACGTCTGGGAAGGGCGAGGCCGTGCCTCGCCCGAAAATTCCCACAACACCGATTAAATTCACCCAAACCCACCGGAGAAACCCAACCATGCCACCCATCTTCCAAAAAGAAACCCCCCGCGAACCCATCGCGGAAAAGCGCGAGCGCTACCTCGCCCATACCGATAACCTCATGATGGTCGTCATCGACTTCAACGATGGCCCGGCCACCGAACCCGACCCGCCACACCATCACCCGCACGAGCAGATCAGCTATGTGGTGGAAGGGGAGTTGCTGTTCTTCCTCGGCGATGAGCCGCACAAACTCGGCCCCGGCGATATAATGACGATCCCGCCGAATGTGCCGCACACCGTGCAAATCCTGAGTACAACGTGCCGCCTTGTCGATACGTTCAACCCGATTCGCGAAGACTTCCTGAAGGACTGACCGTGTATAGCATCATCGATAACCAACTCAAAATCGACAGCGAAACACTCCCGCCCGGCTTCGAAGGGACGCAAAACGGCGATAGCTGGCTGTGCCCGCTGAATGCCACGAATGCCGCTGCGCTTCGTGCCGCGTTACCGTGGACCGCGCCGACGACCGTCGGCCTGCGCAAGAGCATCGGCTGTGGCGACCGGCTCGGCCTTGCGACTCCCGGCCATGTGTTGGCCGTTCGCAAGGCGGATATGTTTCCCGTGTACGCGCAGCAGTCCATCCGCGAGATGGAACGTGCCGACCGCACCGCACAGGACGTGATGGACGACGCAACATGGGGTGTGCTCATCGCAAATTACCAGGACGGCTTCGGCAGCGACGCCGACCACCTCAAAAACAATGCCGTCATCGACTACGCAATCGAAGCCGGGTACGTCGGCTTCACGCTCGATCCATCCGACCACGTCGACAACGCCGCCCACACCGACGCCGAAGCGACCCTCCGCGAGAAATTCGCAGCACTGCCGTGGGATGGTCTCGGCATCACTGCTGCCGACCTGACCGCAACCTACGTCGGTGAAACACCCGTCGGCACCGCCGACGAGGAATCGGTGCTCCGTGCGGCGTGCAAATATGGTGCCGCCCTCGCCGATGTCGCCGGGATGGCGCGCCACATCGCTAGCAAGTTCGATGGTGCAGCCTACGACCTCGAAGTCTCCGTCGATGAGACCGATACGCCCACCAGCCCCTTCGAGCACTACTTTATCGCCTCGGAACTTGCGCGCCTCGGCGTAAACTTTCAGGGCCTCGCGCCGCGCTTCATCGGTGACTTCGAAAAGGGCGTCGACTACATCGGCGACATCGCCGTCTTCGAGGCGGACTTCGAAGCCCACGCCCGCGTCGCCCGCGAGATGGGGCCGTACAAACTCAGTATCCACAGCGGCAGCGATAAATTCAGCATTTACGGCGTCATCGCCAGGCACGCCAACCCCTACGTCCACCTGAAGACGGCAGGCACAAGCTGGCTAGAGGCGCTGCGCGTCATCGCCATGCACGCCCCAGCCCTGATGCGCGACGTCGTCGACTACGCAGTGGAGTGCTACCCGCGCGACCGTGCGTCGTATCACGTTCGTGGGGAAGTCGATAAGGTGAATGTGCCGGACGACGATGCCGCGCTGCCGATTCTCATCGACGAGTTCGATAGCCGACAAATTTTGCACGTGACGTTCGGCAGCGTGATGAACAAGTTCCGCGCGCCGTTGTACGAGGTCTTGCGCGCCCACCCCGATGCCTACGCCGCCTTCCTCGAAACGCACTTCGATAAGCACATTTCGCCGTTCATCGGCAGCGGAGGCGCGTAAACATGGCCCTCGCACCCGATCGTTTTCTGGGTATTTCGGCGGAGGTGCGCAGCGTCGCGCGCGGCCTATACGATGAAATCGCTGCGCTGCCGTTGGTTTGCCCTCACGGCCACGTGAACCCGCGCCTGTTCGCCGACCCGCACTATCAATTCGGCAGCCCGGCAGAGTTGTTCATCATTCCCGACCATTACATCTTCCGCATGTTGTACTCACAGGGTGTCGAACTCGAGCTGCTTGGTGTGCCCACCGTCGACGGCACCGATGTCGAAACCGGCCATCGCGCCATCTGGCAGGTGTTCGCCGAGGGCTACTACCTCTTCCGAGGGACGCCCACCGGCATCTGGCTAAAAGACGAGTTCGAGAACGTCTTCGGCATCGACGAAAAGCTGACCCCGGAAAACGCCCAGGAATTCTACGACACGACCAGCGAAAAACTCAAACCGCCGGGGTTCCGCCCGCGCGCGTTGTTCGCGCAGTACAAGGTGGCGGTGCGCGCCACGACCGACGCCGCTACCGATACCCTCGAACACCACAAAGCCATCCGCGAGAGTGGGTGGGGCGGTCGGGTCGTGCCAACCTTCCGCCCCGATGCAGTCGTCAACCTCGATACGAAAGGTTGGCGCGAGAACATCGACACGCTGAGCGTGGTGAGTGGCGTCGCCGTAAAAGACTACGCCAGCTACCTGGCTGCTCTCGAACAGCGCCGCGCGTTCTTCAAAGAGATGGGCGCAACCGCCACCGACCACGCCGCCCTCACACCGTACACCGAGCGCATGTCCGACGAGGAGGCGAGTTCGGTCTTCGATAGGGCACTGCGTGGCGAGGCCATGCCAGACGACGCCCAGCGTTTCACGGGGCACATGCTCACCGAAATGGCGCGGATGTCCACCGAAGATGGGCTGGTGATGCAGTTGCACGTGGGTAGCTATCGCAACCACAACACACCCATTTTCGAGCGTTTTGGGCTGGATAAAGGCGCGGACATTCCCGTCCCTACTGAGTTCACACGAAACCTGCGCCCCCTGCTGAGCGCCTTTGGCAACCATCCCGAGTTTACGCTCGTGTTGTTTACGCTCGATGAGACGACCTACGCCCGCGAACTCGCACCACTGGCCGGGCACTATCCCGCACTGAAGATCGGCCCGCCGTGGTGGTTCCACGACAGCCTCAACGGCATGGACCGCTACTTCGACCAAATCGTGGAAACAGCAGGGCTGTACAACACCGCCGGTTTCAACGACGACACACGCGCCTTTCCGTCGATACCCGCGCGGCACGATGTGTGGCGGCGGGCAGTCGCGCGCTGGTTGGGTGGGTTGGTCGTTAATGGCATCGTCGACGAAGAAGATGCCGCCATCATGGCCCGCGATGCGGCCTACACGCTCGCCCTGGAAACATACAACCTGGGCGAAGCTTAGCGTTTACGTACAATTCCGTCCAAATTCGGCCAGTACGGTATACTTATCGTCGGAGATTTTGGACGGTATAACAATTGATCTGGGAGAGTTTCCCTTGGCTTCTCGACGTGAGCGCAAACGCGAACTCCGCGAACAATTGATTCTCAGCACGGCATCCCGGTTGATGAAAGAAGTCGGTTATGCCAACATGAGCATGGATATGCTGGCCGATGAGGTTGGCATTGCCAAGGCGACACTCTACCAGCACTTCAGCAACAAAGACGATGTCATCGCGCATACGATGCTCCACAGCTTCAACTTGCTCGAAGCGCATATGCAAGGCGCGGAGGGTACGGCCATCGACCAGTTGGAGTCGACGTTGCGGTACATGCTCACGACCGGGCACAACGCCGACGGTTACGCCAAGCCGTTGGCCCACGATGAGGTCGTCGCATTGTTCCGCGACCACGAGCAAATTAGCCAGTGCTTCCAGAAGTCGCACCGCAACTTCGACGCACTCATCAACCACGCAAAGGCCGAGGGCGACATCGCCTCGGACCTCTCGAACGAGGTCATCATCACGATGATGTTTGGCATGCTCCACATCACCGACGCGAAAACGATGCTCGGTGCACCCTATCGCGTCGATGAAATTGTGAATCACGCAGTGCGCATCTTCTTACAGGGTGTACGGCCATCTGCGTAACTCCAGCGTTGATTCCTCCGCTAGGATAGTGGAATACTAGGCGCATCGTAGAGGTATGTAGAGGCTATGATGCGCCTTTTTGTCGTGTGCTGTCTTGTTGTGCTGGCTGTCGCCCCGGCCTATAGCCAAAACGACGGCGTTAACCCGAACCCGGATTTATCGTTGTTGTGGGGGCAGGTCGCTGCCCAACCCGAGGACTTCAGCGTTGTCTGTATGCCACTGGAAAACCGCGCAGGCACCGTGCTCATCAACGCCGATGAACCCTTTCCACTCGCTTCGGTGAGTAAACTTGCCATTTTCGTCGAGTACGCTCGCCGCGTCGAAGCCGGTCAGATTCCCATCGACGAAATGGTCAACGTCTCGTTGATGAACCGTTACGATGTCGACCGCACCGACCGTGGCGCACACGAGCGCTTTTTGGAGCGATACCCGGTGGGTACGCAGTTCATCAGCCTGTACGACGTCGCTGCCGATGGCATGATTCAGTACAGTTCCAACGCTGCGAGCGACTACGTCCTCGACCGCATCGGCCTCACGGATTGGAACGGGTTGTTCGCTTCCCTCTATATGACCGATACCACCCGTCCCCACGCCCTGAACGTTATCCCGCTGATGATGAGCAATCACGAAACCGGTCAGCCAGACATCGACGAGGTACCGGGTCTCAGCTTGCTCGCCGGTGAAACAATGTTTCGGCGCTACCTCACCGAAGACCAATGGCGTGCGGACGAGTTCGATTACCGCTCGCGCTGGGGGCGACGCTTCCCCGATTGGGATGTGCAAACGGCCATCCTCGAACAGCACACGGCCCACGGTACCACCTACGACTGGCTAAACATGATGCTGGCGATTTACGGACCCGCAGGATCACTCAGCGACTACGTGAAAACCCTCACGCGCAACGCGCTCCGCTGGGACGAAAACGCCGCTATCAACGTGAGCTATGCGGAGTACGGCAGCAAGCTGGGCTACTACAGCGGCGGAACGATCGCGCTTGTCGCCTATGGCGACCCGTTCGGCGGCAGCCCGGTGATTTCGGCGGCATTTTTCCGCGACGTACCACGCCGCACCTATTACGATATGCTCCGTGAGGACAGCATCGGGCGGCTCGCACATTGGATGAACTTTACCAGTTGCAGTGGGTTGGTCGATCAACTGCGGGTGTAACACTGAAACAAATCTGTAGGGACGCGCAGAAGCGCGTCCGCTACAGGCTAGCGAACCCGAATTGGCTACGTTAGCATCATCTCAAACTCGATTTCATCCCGCAACGGAATGTCATCGGCCCCGATGAGCGGTATCTCCGGCTTGAGGTTGCGCGATTTGGCGACGGCATTCACGTGCACCGCTGCGATGGTGAAGCCGCGCTTCTGGTACCATCGAAATGCGTGGATGTTATCGTTCGTCGTGATGAGCCACAGTCGCCGGCAGCCCCCCCGGCGCGCCGCGTCCGCAGCGGATGAAATCAGCGCCGAACCGACGCCAAGTTCCGTCACCGCACTATGAATCATCAGCACCTCGCACTGTACGCCATCGACGCGATAGGTGAGTAGGCCCCGCGGATTGCCTTCGACGACGGCCACGAAACCGGGGTAGTCCAGTACGTTGTACAGCGTTCCTCGAGAAACCTGTTGCGTTGTTCCCCAGGTAGCCGTCATGAACCCTCGTGCCCAGTCCTGATACACTGTGCCGAACGGTTGGATTGTGAATGTTGACATGTTGATTTGCCTTCGTTTTGGGTGTTTGCTTGCGATGAATCCGTATGGATTCAGGCGGAAATCCGAAAACAGCGATCAACATGGGTGTTGGGTATCGGTAGCCTCCTTTTGGTGCGTTGCTTATTAGCTACAGGATAATCGAAAGTGACGAGTGGCTATAGTGCCGCTGGAAAGTTGATGAGATGAAGGGGTGTATTTCGCATAGTCATAAACAATAGAGCCAAACCTCCTACTTGGAATCCTGCTCCACCGTTTCAATGAAATTCAGCGCCGTCTGCGCCATAATACTATCCGGGAACGCGTCGAGCACATGTCGATAGTAACCCTTCGCCTCCTCGATATTGCCCATCTGTACATAGCAGTAGGCGATATTTATCAGCGCCATCTCGCGGTAAGTCGGCACCGCAGCCGACATCATCACGATGGAGCGCGCATTGTCCAACCACACATTATTCTCGAAAAAATCATAACTCGCCTGGAAAGCGCGAATCGCCTCAGGATAACGCCCCGCGTCGGTGAGCCTGCGGCCACGGTTTTGGTGCCGCAGCAATAGGGTACGCGACCCATAGCTATACCCAAGATACACAAAGGCTCCGATGCTGAGCGCAAAGTAACCGAAGCGCTCCCACAGCAGCACCCCACAGAGCGCAATCAATGCGGCGAGTGCCACCAACTGCGGTACGGCACCCAACCACGAAAACGGACGAACAACCGGTGCCTTGGACATTAGTGTGTGCTAGTTCTCACTGTTTGTTTCTGTCGTGGGTGGGGCAGCAGGCTTCGTCCACCGCGCGCGCAAGCGATGCGCCGCCAGCTTCGGCTGACGGTCTCGCGTAAACACGCCCTTGAGGTTCATCGCACCCACACGAGTGATCGCCTGCGATGTGGCGAAATCGCACAGGTTCCACACATGCGCCCCCACAATGTACGGCTTGGTCGCCATCAAATCGAGATACGCCTCGATCATCAACGCCTGATACTCCTCACTAAACATCACCGGCGGATCATAGTGCATCCCCGCCACCGCATCCGCGCCGAACTCCGTCATGATGAGCGGTTTACCATGCCGCTTGTGGATCGCGTCGAGTTCTTTCTCCAGCACCGCTACCCCGCGTTCGACCTGACCGACTTCGGTGTACCAGCCATTGTAGCGATTGATGCTCACCACGTCGCAGTGTTCGAAGGCCGGATCACCATCGCCGACGAAACTCGCGAATGTCAGTGGGCGGGTCGGGTCGAGCTGCCGCGCCTGCTCGCACAACGCCTCGAAGAACTCGCCAGATTCTGCCCGTTGGTTCATCGGCTCATTGGCGAGGCTCCACATAATCACCGAGGGGTGGTTCTTGTCGCGCGCGACCAATTCACTCACCATCGACTGCAAGCGCGACTTGCGCGCCTCAAGCCCATCCGGGTGAAAGTACATTTCCACCGACGGCGTCTCCGCGATCACGAGGAAGCCCTGCTGATCGGCCAGAGCGAGTGATTCTTCGCTGTAGGGGTAGTGGGTGGTTCGGAACGAGTTTGCCCCAACCCAGCGCAACAGTTCGTAATCCTTGATGACGACCACCGGATTGTATCCACGCCCATTCAGTGGGAAATCCTCGTGGCGACCAAACCCGCGCAGAAAAATCGGCTTCCCGTTGAGTAGCAGCGTGTCGCCCTCTACCGAAATCGTCCGAATGCCAATTTCCAGGCTGTACGCATCGACGACGATACCATCGTCCCACAATTCAATCGTGAGAGTGTGCAGATTCGGCTCATCAGGCGACCACAACCGCGCGTGCGGCACATGTAACGTGAGGTCGGCACCTTGCGCCCCGAAGATCACTGCATCGTGATAGAGTGTTGCGCGGACCTCCGCTTTGCCCTCGTGTGCAACCCGTACGCTCACGACCCCCGTCGATCCTTCGACCTCCGTCGTCACGATTACATCGCGGATGTGCTCGGCGGGTACTGCATAGATAAACACCGGCCTATGAATACCGGCATACGGGAAAAAGTCGTGGTTGGTATCGGGGAATTGCGGCGGGCGCATGATGTTATCCTGCGGGTCGCGTTGGATGCGCCCACCGGGGACCCGATTGGGATCCGTCTCGCGGTTAACGCGCACCACGAGCACGTTGTGCGTCTGCAAGTGCTCTGTCACCTCGAAGCTGAACGGCAGGTGTCCGCCCTCGTGCCCACCGAGATACTCGCCATTGAGCCATACATCGGCCTTATAGTTTACCGACCCGAAGCGCACGAACAGACGTTTGCCGTTCCGGTCGAAGGGCGGCAGGGTGAACGTGGTCTCGTACCAACCGTCGCCCAAAAAGTGCCGCAAATCGGCGAATTGATCGTTCCAGCTAGCAGGCACAGCGATGGTGCGTGCATCGAGCGGGAGGCCATTGTGCCAGTTGTCCGCAACGCCATTGAGGTCCGGCAAAAAGCGCCAGTAGCCGCCGAGATCATAGTGCCAGCGGTAGAGGTTGGACTGTGGGTAAAGCATGGATTCTCCTACGGAGGTGACAACGACACCCGGTAAGCGTATCACAATTTGCCAACCTTGGCCGCAAATCTAAATTGTGTTGTGGCGGAGAGGGGAAGGGGGTGTGCCCCCGTTATTGGGGGCACAGGTAATAATTGCAGCGGGTATTTAGCCGCCGAGCGCGCCCAGCACCGCCGGGTCCAGCGGTTGGGCATCTGCCGGAGCCTCGATTGCGGCAGGCTGACCGTAGTTGCCCACGCTCACGTCCAGTACGAAGCTCATATTAAGCGTACCCGTACCAGCACCCATGGCCGCCATATCGACCGGCAGGATGAGGGTGAAGTTCGCGCCACTGATGGTGCCACTTGCGGTATCGATGCGCTGCGCCGCGCTGATGTCAGCTTCGGCAAACACGCCCGTGAGCATCCCACTCAGCATGTCTGCCGGTACACCCGCCTCTTCGGAAATAGCGGCCAGCGCCGGTTGGAAGCCCTCGCTCGTCACGAGGTCACCCAGGTTGATGATGGCCGTGTAGGTCGCGGTGCTGCCGTCTTCGCTGCGCGCTACGCCGATGAAGTCTTCAGGATTAATGCTACCCAGCGAACCAACGATCGGCAGCAGGTCTTCGGTGGGGATCGGCGACTGCGATTCTGCGAGGTCCGTCAAGTCGTTGGGGTCGATGTCGGCCTCAGCCAGGTCTACCTCGAACCAACCGGAGTCGGCCCCGGTGGAGGGGTCGGTGAAGCGAGCAAAAGCCGTCTCGCCGATGATGCGAATTTCACCGTTCAGCGGGGTATCTGCACCCATCACACTAGCCGCACCATCAATGGAAATGCTACCTGTTTCACCAAGCACGTCCAGCGAACCGGCACCACTCAGGTTCACGTCAACCGGCGGCACATCGTCACCGCTTACCGAGAGGCTAACAGTATAATCGAACGTAAATTGCGGGACACTAACGCTGGCCTGGTTTGCGCCAATAATCTCACCGATTTGCTCGGGAGTAAGCCCAAACTGCGCAGAGGCAGTGATTGGGAACAGCAAAACCAGGAACAGTACCACAATCAATTTCTTCAAGAGTTTGTCTCCTTTGGTGTGAGATAGGCCTATTGTAGGGTTTTTTTGCAGATGTGAAAGAAATAAAACATCAAGTACCTGTAAAAATAGTCGTTAGAAAGCGGGATTTTGTGTTAATATCAATATTGTAAGGTCGCTGCCGGATGTGATTACGATGCCTAGAATCCTTGTCGTTGATGATGACCCCATCATCCTGCGCCTCATGCGCATCAGGCTAGTGCGCCTGGGTTATAGTGTCGAAACGGCCCTAACTGCCGAGGAAGCGCTGGTTCAATTCAGCCTTACCCCCGTCGATCTTGTGATAACCGACATCCACATGCCCGGTATGAGCGGGCTGGACCTTATCGACCGCCTGCAAGACACCGACGCCACCGTGCCCATCATCGTGATTACCGCCAGTGTGTCTGGCGAAGACTATCTCGCCGCCATCAGCGCCGGGGCGGTCGATTTCCTCGGGAAACCGGTTAGCTCTCGCGAGCTGGCCGCTGTCGTCGAGCGTTGCCTGCATGTAGAATCATAGCCATACAACACACAGAAATCGTTTTCCAAAAAGTATTGCAAAATAAGTGCTTTTCTGGCTATCTCTGGTAGAATTGCGCCAAATTAGCGCCCAATGTCGGAAAAGGATTTCTATAGGATGCTGCATGGACACGACTAAACACCGCCAATTATTTATCGATGGCGGCTGGCAAAAGGCCGCAAAAGGCGGGGTCATCGAGCGTCGCAGCCCCGTTAATGGGGAGCTTGTGGGTACGTATGCTCGCGCAACCGCCGCCGATGCGCGCCTTGCCGTCGACGCCGCCCGCCGCGCATTCGATAGCGGGCCGTGGCCGCACATCGACTCGACAGAGCGGGCGCTGGTAATGCTGCGCACCGCCGACATCTTAGAAAAGCGTCGCGAAGAACTCGCGCTGGCCGAATGCTTCGAAACCGGCGTGCCGCTTCGCTCCGCACGCAACTTTATCGACTCTGCGACGCGCACGTTTCGGTATTTCGCCGGTCTCGCGCGCGACATCAAAGGTGACGCCTTCGCCTTCTCCGAGGCGCAGATGGGCTTCACTATCAAAGAGCCTGTGGGCGTTGTGAGTCTCATCCTGCCGTGGAATTTTCCGCTTGGCGAGGCCACATGGAAGGTATGCCCGGCCCTCGCCGCCGGTTGCACGATGATCGTCAAGGCCGATAGCAAAACCCCGAGCACGGCCCTCGCCCTGGGAGAAATACTCAAGGAGGCCGGTTTGCCAGACGGTGTGTACAACGCCATCGTCGGCGAACCCGCCGACCTCAGCGAAGTCGTTACGCAGCACCCGCACATCGACCACATTTCGTTTACCGGCTCTACCCGTAGCGGGCGCGTGATTATGGGCAATGCCTCCGATTCGCTGAAGCCGCTGCACCTCGAACTCGGCGGGAAGTCGCCGCTGCTCATCTTCGACGACGCCGACCTCGATGCCGCCGCCGCCGATGCGGCCTTCGGCATCTTCTGGCATTGCGGGCAGGTGTGCACCGCGAGTTCGCGACTGCTCGTGCAAAACGCCATCGCCGATGCCTTCGTCGAGCGGTTGGCGCAGCACGCGGCCAGCATGAAAATCGGCGATCCCTTCGACGATGACACCGTGCTCGGCCCGGTCATCAGTGAGGGGCACTTGCAGCATATCCTCGATTACATACAGCGCGGCCAAACCGAGGGCGCGACGCTCTACACGGGCGGTCAACGCCTTACCGGTGCACCATTCGACAGAGGCGCATACCTACCCCCGACGATCTTCACCGATGTGCGCAACGACATGACCATCGCACAGGAGGAGATATTCGGCCCGGTGGCAGCGGTCATCCCGTTCGAAGATGCCCACGACGCGCTGCGCATTGCCAACGACACGCAGTATGGCCTCGGCGCGGGTGTTTGGACGACCAACATCAACGTTGCCTGGCAGATGGCGCGCCGACTCAAAGCGGGGTCGGTGTGGATCAACGGTTACGGTGCCGAGCGCCTCGAAATGCCGTGGGGTGGTTACAAGCAGAGCGGCTACGGCAGGGAACTCGGCCACGAGGGCCTCGATGAGTACTTGCAAACGAAATCGGTACACATGCGCCTGGGGACACTGTAACCATGCTGGAAAAAAGCTACAACTACATCGTCATCGGCGCCGGGTCGGCGGGGTGCGTGGTCGCTGCCCGCCTCTCGGAAAACCCCAAGGCGTCGGTACTCGTGCTGGAGGCCGGGGCCGATGACCGGCAGTACCCGCACATCCTCGACCCAGGCTTTGGCTACAAGCAAGCTTTCGCTGGCCCCTACGATTGGAACTTCCACACGACGGCGCAGAAAAAAGCCGCCGGGCGAAAGGTCAATCAGCCGCGCGGTAAGGCCTTCGGGGGTAGCCACGCCATCAACTCGATGCTGTACGTGCGAGGCCACACCTGGGACTACGACCAATGGGCGCAGATGGGCAACGCGGGCTGGTCCTTCGAAGAGGTGCTGCCGTACTTCAAAATGAGCGAGCACAACGAAATCTGGCAGAACGCGTTCCACGGCCAGGGCGGCCCGATGAATGTCACCGATAGGCCCGCCTACAACCCGCTCACCGAGTCCTTCCTTGCGGCAGCGGTCGCCTGTGGATACCCGCAAAACCCCGACTTCAACGGTGCCGAGCAAGCCGGGTTCGGCTACTACCAGGTCACACAGAAGGACGGCAAGCGGCACAGCGTAGCGCATGCCTTCTTGCACCCCACCCTGGAGCGCCCAAACCTCACCGCGCTGAGTGGCGCACGCGTCACACGGATACGCATCGAAGGCGGCAGGGCAGTTGGCGTGACCTTCCTACATCAGGGAGACGAGCATACTGTCGCCGTAGACGACGGCGAAATCGTGCTCAGTGCAGGGGCCATTCAGTCGCCACAAATATTGCTGCTCAGCGGCATCGGCCCCAAAGCCCACCTCGGCGCGGTCGGCATCGACGTCATTCACGAGTTGCCCGGCGTCGGCGAGAACTTCCACGACCACCCAGATACCCATATATTGTGTAAGGCAACACCAGAGTACGACGAACGAATCCGTGCCGAGTATCCACACCAGGAGTGGTACGCAGGGGGCTTCGTTTTCACCGAGGACTCGCAGCCCGTGCCCGATATTCAGTTCCACTTCTTGTCTGGCCGCCGCTTCGGCGACGACGAAATCGGCTATGCGATATCGCCATGCCTGCTACGCCCCAAAAGTAAAGGCACGGTGCGCCTGAAGGACGCCAACCCGATGAGTGAACCACTGCTCGACCCGGCCTATTTCGTAAATCCCGAAGATCTCCACACGATGGCACGCGGGTTACACATCGCTGCCGAAATCGGCGCGCGCATGGACCACTGCGGCGAAACCGTCGTCGCGCCGTCCGACTTTAGTAACCAAACGGCAGTTCGCGAGTTCATACGCAATATTGCTGCGACGGCCTATCACCCGGTAGGGAGTTGCAAAATGGGCCACGATGTCATGGCCGTCGTCGATGACCGGTTGCGCGTTCACGGCCTCGCCGGCCTTCGCGTGATCGATGCCTCCATCATGCCAGAGATCATCGGCGGCAACACCAACGCCCCCGCGATCATGATCGGCGAAAAAGGTGCCGCCATGCTCCGCGAAGATGCGTAAGGCGGTCGGAGAAATGGGTGCGGACAGCAACACGCCGTACCCACTAAAACCAGTCGCGCCGCCGCAACTCCGCAACGAATACCACCACCGCCGCAATCATCATCACCAGCACAACCGGCACCGACCAGGGAGCATCGGTGGGCGGCCAGAATGTCGAAAAGTTCATCCCATAAAAGCCGCTGAAGAGCCCTAACAAACCAAACACGATGGTGATAATAGTCAGCCTGTTGACGACATGATTCAACTGATTGCTGACTGCCGTCATATACAGGTCGATGAGGCTGCTGACGGCCTCGTGAATGATAGCCAGCGAATCCTCGATGCGGATGACATCGTGCAGAAGGTCGCGCAGGTAGTAGCGAATTTCTTCCTGTTGCATGAAGCTAAACTCGGTGCCAAGCAATTCCTCGAAGATGCCCCGTTGTGTCTTCAAAATGCGGGCGATTTCGCTCGTGTCACGCCGCATTTCGAACAGGTCGTGCAGGTGTTGGCGCGTCGCGTGCGTGTTGATGCCCGCCTCCAAGCGCTCAAGTTCTTCTTCGATCTCCTGTATCGCCGGGCCATAGTCACTCACGATGGCCTTCATCAATACATACAGCATATCGTCAGTGTCGATGTGATTGTCCCGCGCACGAGTTGTACAGGCATCCATTGCCGTCCGCACGATGCGCGTCGCACCCGGGCTGTTGTCGTGGACCGTTACGATGTAGTTGCGCCCAGCGTAGATATCTAACTCCCAAATCGGGTGGTTGTCGTCGTCTATCCTCAGCGGATTACTAATGATAAAGATGTACGCGCCAAACTCAACTAGCTTGGGACGCTGCCGCTCGTTGTGAGTGTCCTCAATCGTAAGCGGATGAAACCCAAATGTATCCTCAAGCACATCGATAGCAATGCCGTCTACAGCGTTGATATCGACCCAGAAGTTGGTCGTTCGGTCTTCCAGATACGTCGATAGATCGGCCAATTTTCCCGGTAGGGAGGTAGGACCATCGAATAAAGATATGGTGATCACGATATAGCTCCTGAGTAGAAAGAATGTTTGCCAACTTGTTATACCGTAACAAAAAGTAAACTAGTAGTTGTTATATCGTGTTTAATACCAATATGCAGGTTTTACCAAAATAGGTAAATACTCTCAAGCGGATTTGCAACTTTTTTGCATCTAAAGCTATACTTAGCGTTGATCCATTATTGGCGGAATATGGGCCATGGGGGGCCGACATGCCAATGAATAAAGCTAATCACTATGCATTTTTCATCGCCTGCTTAATTTGTTTGCTCGGCCTGGCCCTTACGCCTACCGCCACAACAAGCGCAACACTCCTGCAATCGGGCACATTGCAAATCAATATCGAAGACCTGCCCGCCGAGGTTGCCTCCGGCGAAACTTTTAGCTTCGACATCTTCTATGGCTGTACGGGTACCACCAATAATTGTGGTCCCATCGAGGTAGTCACCTCGATCCCAACGAGTAGGGTGACGAACATCTCGGTGCAAACTGTCGGCTCCGATAAGCTGGTGCCGCTCGCACCGCAGGTAGTCGGCGATGACCTCGTGCTTACGCTGCAAACCAACCCGTCGCTCGACAGCAGTTGTACCACCACCATCAACGACGGCTGCTTCCGCGCGGGTGAGGGTGCAACGGCGACCTTCACCGTGACGGTCGCGCCCGATGCCTACGATGCTGCCGACCCGGTGGTGCCAATCGAGGTGGAAGGGCGGTCGAACACCGACATTGGCGGCAACATCACCACTGAAAACGAAGACGTGCCCATTACGCCCCCCGTCTTCGACTGGTCCGTTGGCAAATCGCGCACCTTCCCGGCCGGTACCCGTGAACCTGCCCCCGACGAAATTACAACCTACGCCATCGACATCGAACCCGATTCTTCGACTGGTAACTTTGTTTTAGAAAATGTCGTCGTGACGGACACCCTCCCCCCGGGTGCCGTTCCGGCTCTACCCATCCCCGATGGCGGCGTGTACAACGCGGGTACCAATACCATTACCTGGAACTTCGCAAGCATCGACTTTACGAGCGGTGGCCGCACCATTCTCTTCGATGTGATATACCCCAGCGGCACGTTTACCCCCGAAATCGCCGATGGCCCAGACACGACCAATACCGTCACCAATTCCATCGATTTTTCCGCGGACTACGACGACGGCAATCAATCGGCAGACTGCACCGATGTCGGGTGTCCGGGTGTGTCGCACGGCTTCGACGATCCGACCTTCTCGGCGACCGGGTCAAAGGTACTGGTGCCGCCGAATACGCCCGTCAGCCTCGACGGTATCGGGCGCTTCAGGGTCTCCACCGGCATTACCGACAACAACGTGCCCCAAACCAACTCGGTAATTACGGATGAACTTCAGGAGGACGGCGGGGGCAACCTGCCGCTCGAAGTTATCGCCATCGATAACGTCGACTCGATCGAAGTGTCGACGGTTGCCGGGTGTGGCAGCGGCTTTACCACTATCACCGATGTCAACATGGACGGCATCATCGACGAGAACGACGACGCTGCCTTCTCGTCGCCGAATTCGCTGCGCTGCTTCCGGGCGACCGGTGTCAACAGCTTCGATATTGTCTTCCAGCCACGCGACGGCATCGCCACCGACAACACCACCTACTCCCCAGCAAATTGTTTCGATGCGGTCCTTACCGTCACCAGCCAAACCGCCGGTGACCTCACCGACACGAGCAGCGGGTGTGCCAATGTCACCATCACCGAGGAAACCTCGACCGAGCCTGTAGTACAGGTGAGTAGCGAAAAAATCCTCAGCGATGTGCAAACCCAGTTCTTCGAGCCGGCAAGCGACCCGGCCCCGACGCGCTTCGTTACCTTCCGCGTTTCTGCCGAACTGACCGAGCGCTCGACGAATTCGCTGGGCAACATCGTCATCGCCGACGCCCTCTCCGATGAGTTCGACCCGACGAATGTCACCTTCACGATCTACGACCCGCAAGACCAGCTTACGCCTACACAGGAGAGCAACGTTACCCTCACGATTCAGCAGGGTGTTACGGTCGATATTTCTGCCGCGCGCGACGGCTCGATGACAGAAATGCGTGACCTCTACGTCTGGACGTTCCCCAACGATATCGACATCCCGCCGCCGGGCCTCACGGGGACGCCGCCGGTGGTCGGTGTCAATGTGACCGCGCGCGTCAAGCCGTATACACCGGTCGGTAACTACAGCAACATCGGCTACCTGTATGCAGGCGAGGGCGATAACCTGTTCTGCGAGGGTAATGGCCTTATGAATGGCGCCATCGCAGACACGAATGACATCGACGACGATGGCGACACGGCGGAATTGCTCTGCCGTACCGTACGCGACTTCAGCATCCCGGCGACGGCAGTGCTCAACGGTCAGAAGTGGATTCGTAACCTCGACCAGAGCAGCACGCCAGTGTCGCCGGTGCTCGCCCCGGGCGAGTCGGGGGTTTGTGAGCAGGCCAACGAGTTCACCGATGTCGACGCCGACTTCAACGGCGTCGCCGATGGGACGCCCTTCATCACCGAGGCCGATTATTCGCGCTTCCCCTGTATCACCGAAGGGTTGCCGGGGAACGTGTTCACGTACCGCTTCTCCGTCCAAAACGACGGTAACGACATTCTGCAAGATTACGTGCTCTACGACATCCTGCCATACACGGGCGATACAGGCGTCAGTTCCGGCAGTTTAAGCGAAACACGCGATTCCGAGTGGACGGCATTGCTGACCTCCGTCAGTGGTAACGATTCGGTTGTCCTCTCGGACGTGCGCCGCAACCCGGCAGCACCTGCCGGCGTACCGGCAATTTCTGCGGCGAACTTCACCATCGAAGGGAGCACGAGCAACAATCCGTGTCGTCCCGAGGTTGGTATTTCGACAGGCTGCGATACCGTAGTGTGGACCGACCTGAGCGGTATCACCGATCAGGCGACCTTGTCGACCTTCCGCTCCTTCCGGGCGATATTGGCCCCCGGCATCGACTTCGAACCGGGTGACGAACTCGAATTCACGGTGACGATGATCATCCCAACCGATGACCTCGGCAACGATACCCCCCTCGCTGGCGACATCGCCTGGAACAACTACGCTCACACCGCCTTCAGCACAAGTGCCGCCGGTTTTATCCCCGGCATCGATGTGATCAAGGTCGGTATTCGGGTCCCCGAGACGGTCTCGGTGGGTAACCGTGTGTGGTACGACGACGACAACGACCGCGAAAACGACATGAACGCGGACGAACCCCCGATCCCCGGGGTCGATGTCGAGCTGTGGGAGTGGGATTCCGTCAATAATGTGCTCATCGGGAGCGCGCCACTCGCCACTACCACCACCGACGCCGACGGGTTCTATATCTTCAACCTGGACCCTGATGGACTGGACCTCAGCCCGAACCCCGAGAACACGGCATTCCGATATGTGGTGGTCATCGCCGATAGCAACTTTGCGCCTGGCGGCCCGCTGGAAAACCATATCAGTTCGTACAACTACATCAACGGGGCCGAGCGCCGTACCAACGGCGATGAGTTGGACGTCGGCGGCGATGACACCACCAACGAAATTGTGCGCAGCCAACCGTTTGGTCTTACAGCCAACGGCGAAGACACTGGCGACAATACCCGCCAAACCGGCGGTGACCACGGTCCATTTGGGCACGGCAACCTTGGCCAGGACAACAACAACAGCGACCTGACCATCGACTTTGGCTTCTTCATCCCCGTGGCTGTGGGTAACCGCGTCTGGTTCGATACAGGCCCTACCACCGACACCAACAACAGTGTCGAGGACGCGAGCGAGCAAACCCAGGGTATCCCCGGTGTCACGGTCGAGCTATATCGCGCCGCCAACCTGAACAACCTGCTGACGACCACCACCACCGACGCCGACGGCTATTACATCTTCGACGGCCTCGAAGAGGACACCTACGTCGTCGTCATCGCCGATAGCAACTTCGATTTCGGTGGCCCGCTCTTTGCCTTCGAGGATAGTGACCTCGATGCTGGCGGTAACCCCTACGAACCCACGACGGACGATGACCTGGACCAGGACGACGATGGTCGCCCCGATAACTTCCTCGGCGACAACGGCGTCCGCAGCGATGACGTTGTGCTCACCATCGGTGGCGAGCCACTCTTTGGTGGCAATGAAGTCGACCAGTCCAACTTCCCGCAGGACAACGACCCCGCGCCAACCGACCGACAGTACGCGCCGCAGCGCCGCACCGACGAAAATACCAACCTCACAGTAGACTTCGGCTTCTTCACACCCACGATGTCGTTGGGGAACTTCGTTTGGGAAGACCTCGACGGCGACAGCATTTACGATGGCGACTACGATGGTGTGGTCGATGCCGACGAAGAACCAGGCATCGATGGGGTTATTGTGCGTCTCATCCTCGATGCCGACGCCGACGGGGTGGCCGACGCCGACGAGATCGACGGCACCGGCACTGGCGCACAAATCCTTGAAACAGTAACAGCGGGTGGGGGCTACTACCTGTTCGATGCCCTCGAACCGGGGCCGTACTTCGTCTTGCTGGTGCCAGAAAACTGGACATCTGGCGCAACGACGACCCTGGGTAACACCAGCACCGGTGTCCTCGAAGAGTACGTCAGCAGTCGCCGCGATGATACGATCGACTCGCCAACCGGGGCTAGCGAGCCGTATGCTTACCCCGATGAGTGGGACGACCAACAGGACGACGGCCTCAACCGCGCCAGCTATGCCGACTACGTCTCCGACGGCATCATCACCGATCAGGTGCTCCTCACCCCGGTGAGTGAAGCCCCCGGTGACGACAGCCTCACCGACCTGGGTGAAGACGGCGATGGCGACAGCGGCACATCCGGTGGACCCCTTGTGACGGAGCCACATGTCGATAGCAACGTTGGCGCAGGCAACAAAGACTCCAACAGTGACCTCACGGTCGACTTCGGTGTTCACATTCCATTTAGCCTTGGCAATTACGTCTGGGAAGACATCTACGGTGACGGTACCGGTGCCGAGTTCCCAGGCGATGGTGTTTACAACGCCACCGAAGAGACCGGAATAGACGGCGTCGAAGTGCGGTTGTATGTTCTGCGAGATCCGCCCGCAAGCGGCATTCCGCGCGACCCAACCAACACCGGCAATTTCCAGTCCGTGCCCGATTACCCCGTGCAGATTACGGGCGACGGGGGCTTTTACCTCTTCGATAATCTCGGCGAGGGCACCTATCGTGTGCGCGTGCTAGCGGGGAACTTCGGCACGGGTGACCCCCTTGAAGGCTACATCAGCAGCGACGGCGTAGACGGCAACCCTGCCCAGGCCGACGGCGATGCCCGCAACAACTTCGATAGTCGTATCGAGGTCAACGACATTCCGACGAATGTCTGGAGCGACTTCATCGTATTGTAGCGAGGCACCGAGGTCACCGACGACGAGGGTGCCGGTAACGTCAACCCGAACCCACCAGCCGTTGACCGAGACGACGGCCCCAATGGCCGTGGGCGCTACGACGAAGAAAACGACGACAGTGACCTCACCGTCGACTTCGGCTTCTACCTACCAACGATGAGCATCGGTAACCGCGTCTGGTACGACTCCGACCGCAGCGGCACCATCAACGCGGCAGACGACAACCCGGCCACCGGCGCGCTTAACGACGCCGGTATCGATGGGGTACTGGTGCGCCTGTACACAGATGCAGCCGTCAACGCCCCCGGTTTCGACGAAGAAACCGACTTCCTTGCCGAGACGACGACCGCCAACGGGGGGTACTACCGCTTCGATAACATCACAGTCGAGGGCGACTACGTCGTCGCCATCGATGACAGCAACTTTGCCGCTAGCGGTGCCCTGGAATTCCTCATCAGCACCACCGACGGCAGCCTCACCGACGATAATACCGAGGACGACGACGACGGCCCGAACACCGGCAACACGACCGATCCGAAGCCGACAGTATTTAGCGCAGCGATCAATTTGACGATCGACGGCGAGGTGGAAGCCGAGG
>CAYSVE010000015.1:0-25011 GCA_964434365.1 uncultured Anaerolineaceae bacterium
ATTTGACCCATGCCTAAGCGCAAACGCGGAAAAAGCGTTGCCGTTTTCACGTCCTCGCTGCCGTTGGACAACAGCCTTGCCAACCTGCACAACAAAATGGGCCGTTACCTCGATACCGATGTGGACGTTCAACTGCACGAACATGACCACAATACGGTTGCGTTTCGGCTGCATGTGCAGGGCTACACACGCAACTTTACCAGAGCCTCATACCACCGAAACACCCTCACCGGCTGGCTAGAGCGCACTGCCGATGGTGGCACCCGCCTCACCGTCGAAAAGCGTCGGTCGCCGTCGCCCCTATGGCTATTGACCGGGGTATTGGTGCTGATTGTTGGCAGCGCAATCAACGAGATGCGGCTGACGGGGTTTCTGCAACGCCTTAACACGGAGTTGGGTGTTGTTGCAGCCCCGGCGATGGTTGGGTTGCTGGTGTTGTTCGGTTTCGTTGGGGCAGTGGTGCACCGCGCGCGAGACCGGGCACGTTTTGGCGGTTCGTTGACGATTCTTCTCGACGCGATCGGCTACGAGGAACCACGCAAGAGGAAGCCCAATTAGCAATCTGCTGCCCATGCCGTGCGGTCGAACCGTGTAGGGGCGCAGGCAAGACGCGTGAGCCTCGCTTACAGCCCGTGCTGCTCGCGGATGTGAGCCAACAGCGCCTCGCTGCCCGCCATTACGAGGTCGTATACCGCTTCGAAGCGGTCGTTGTAGTACGGGTCGGGGACTTCCTTCGTGCTCACCGTCCCGGCGGCGTTGGCATAACTGAGGAACATCGCCACTTCGGCGGGGCCATTGCCGAGCCGCTCGACGCCGCGCGCATTGGAACTATCCATCGTCAGCACGTAGTCGAAGGTGCTCAGGTCCGCCGTTTTTATCTGCCGGGAGCGCCCGTTGTAGCCGTCGATGCCGTGCTGACGCAGCGTCGCGAGCGTGCGGCGGTCGGCCTGCTCACCGACGTGCCACGCGCCCACGCCTGCGCTATCCACACTGATCTGGTCACTTAGCCCGGCTTTTTGCACCCTATCGGCGAAGACCGCATCGGCCATCGGCGAGCGGCAGATGTTCCCCGCGCACACGAACAACACCTTGATCATCGTAGTAGGTCTCCTTCTGCGGGGTTGATAGGATGACCTTCTTCGAGCATGGCAGGGTGGTCGCGCATCGTCACACTGCCCTGGAAAAACGCCCCTTCTTCGATAATCAAACGGCTCGCGGCGATGTCTCCCCAAACGCGGGCCGAGGCCAGCAGGTGAATGCGGTTGCCGCTGAGGTTGCCGCGCACGATCCCGGCGACGGTCGTGTTGCGCGCGTTGATGTCCGCCTCGATTTCTGCGGTATCGCCGACGAGCACGTTGCCGCTGATCTCCAGCGTGCCCTTGAACTGGCCATCTAGCCGAATGTTGGCATCGCTGCGCAGCACGCCTTCGAGGACGGCATTCACGCCCAGCACGCTGTCGAAGCCGGGCGGCTTGGGCGGCTCCGGCACCGGTTCGATCTGTTGGGTATCCTCGTTTTCGGCGTCTTCCAACACAGCCTCGATAGGTTCTTCGTCGGGTTCGTTGCGACGGTTGCCAAAAAATGACATCGGTGGGTTCGCCCTTGTTCTGCATCGTCAGGGCTATTTTAGCGTGGGAAACGCTTCTGCGGTACATCCGTATGAGGTTTGAAGGGTGTTAGGGGTTTTCACAGTTTCTATACGCCTGAAATTGCGATTTTAGCCTATCCTATAGGTAGACGTGTATTGAGTAAAACTTGAGTGATAAGGCTCATTATCCATGCGTAATTTATTGGTTGCCGTTCTTCTGCTCACACTCGCGAGCGCAGCCAGCGCCCAAACCATCAACGACATCACCGACCCGGCTATCGTGCCGGTGTGTGGCCACCTGGACGGCCTGTATACCGAAGCCGTGCGCGCGCAGGTTCCGCCAGAGACGATTACCAAGGGTGCCATCTTCTGCCGCATGATTATCCAGGATGGCCAGTACACGCCGGGCAGCAGCTACCCGCAAATCGGCGTGATGGACTTTACCGGCGCGAACATCATCCAGGCGGTGGATGTATTCGGCCTCAGCGCGAGCGGCATCCCGCAGGCGAACCTCAACAACCCGGTGCAGATGTGCCTCGCGGGTGAGGGCCGCATCGCCTACGTGGGCGGCGAGCCGCGCGAAGTGACCTACTTGCCAGTGAGCATCAGCGGTGGTTACACCTGTACCACCCTGCCCGATACCGGCGTCGTGCTGCTGTTGGGCTAACCCATCTTCGACACCTTCCCGCAGCCTGCACATCTCTTGGGATAGGGCGTGTGCAGGCCTGCCACCTTCCGCGCAGGCTGACGTTTCGCTACTCCGTCCGTAAAACCCCATCGACCATCCAGCAACCGTTGAATTGCCCCTCGGTTTGCCTGGACAGCGTGAAAATAAACTCTGCGCTTTCGCCACCACGTGTATGAATCACCGCCACCATCTGCTGTGCCCGGTTGCCCACAATCGCCATATCACTTAGCCGGGCCGTCTCGAAGCCGATAAGCGGGCGGTACAGCGGGTTCTTCACCAACTGGATGAACCGCTCTACGGGGCCGGTCGCCTCGCGGTTGGTCGGCGAGGTGAACGCAAACGCCGCCCGGATGCCCGCATCATCGGGCAGCAGGTCGTTGTTTTGCAGCGCATCGAGTTGCAGCCGCACGACATCCTGCGGGCTGAGGTCGGGGCTGGGGGTGGGGTATTGCTGTTGTTGGCTCGGGAAGAAGGACATCGCGCTCACGGGTTGGCCCAGGTTGGAAGGCCAAGCATAGCACAACCTCGGTGGCTTGCGGTACACTCAGCGGTATATTGTGAAATAGAGCGCAATCACCATGGTCAACCTTCTGTATTACCTGCACTCGATGACACGCTGGCTGGTGGCGTTCCAGTTGGGCTTTGGCCTGCTGTGGATGCTGCGCGGGTTGCTCGCAGGCCGCGCCTACGACGACCAAACCGCTCGCACGATGTCGGTCATCGCGGGCACGTTCGGCCTGCAATGGATACTCGGCCTGTTGTTTTACGTCGCATACGGCAATGCGCTGGGCAACTACAGCATCGGCTACCAAATTTCCCATGCCAGCAGCATGACACTCGCGCTGATTACGGCACACCTGTATTTGCCCTTCCGCAACCGCCCTGCCCGCACGCGCTATATCACCTCGATTGCGGTGATTGTCGCGGTGGTGGTGTTGGTCGTAACCGGGGTCGTCGTGTTGCCGCACGGTTGGCCATTGAGTTTCCGTCCGCCGGTGGCTGTTGCGGGCTAGTTCCGTAGCGCTTGTTATCGAAAGCAATTGCAAATCACGGGGGCGAGGCGGCATACTACATTGTCGTTTGTGCCTCGTTGGCCTAACCACATGCTCGAAGGATTCGCCGTATGAACGATCAGTCTCGGAAAATTGCTGAAGCAACCGAAGGAAAGCTCGACTTTAAGCGGGTGCTGCCTGTTATTTTTATTGTCTTCGTGGACCTCATGGGCCTCACGATTATTATTCCTATTTTGCCATTTTACGCGGCGGCTTTTGGGGCTTCGGCGTTTGTGATCGGCCTATTGGGGGCCAGTTACCCGTTTATGCAGCTCATCGGCGGGCCGTTGCTGGGCGGCCTCAGCGACCGCTACGGACGCAAGCCCGTGCTGGCCTGTGCGCAGGTTGGTACGTTCATCAGCTTGCTGGTATTGGCCTTTAGCGGCAACATCTACATGCTGTTCTTCGCCCGCATCATCGATGGCATCACCGGCGCGAACCTGCCCACCGTGCAAGCCGCCATCACCGATGTGACGACGTCGAAGACGCGCTCGCAGGGGTTGGGGCTTATCGGCGCGGCGTTCGGGATGGGCTTTATCCTCGGCCCGGTGATCGCGGGCATCGCCCTGCGCCTGACGGATAACAACTACAGTGCGCCCGCGCTCGTGGCGTCGGGCTTTGCGCTGGCAAGCGTGTTGCTGACGACGTTCGTGTTCGAGGAGACGTTGCCGCCGGAAAAGCGCGGCACCCAAACCAGCGCGCGCAGTGCAAACCCCTTCGCGCGTATGTGGAGTGGCCTGCAAATGCCAGCTATCCGCATCCTGTTCCTGTTGATCTTCATGCAGCAGGTGGTTTTCGGCGCATTCCAGAACATGTTCGCGCCGTTTACGCTATCCCAGTTGGGCCTCAACAGCCTGGGGAACACCGTTTTCTTCACGTACATCGGTGTGCTTATTGTGCTTTTCCAGGGCGGGTTAATCCGCCCCCTCACGAACCGCTTCGGCGAGCACACGCTCATCTACGCCGGGCTTGGTATCGTTTCGGCGGGGCTTATCCTCATGAGCCTGACGCCGCAGCAGCCGGTGCCGTGGTACAGCCAGGAGGCGCTCATCGCGGAGCTAGGGCAGTCGGGCGCGGTGAGCAGTGCCGACCAGTTGAGCTTGCTACCGCCCGAGGAAAACCAGGGCGTATTCGGGTTGATCCTGCTGCTCATCGCGATGACGCCCATCGCAATCGGCAACAGCATACTGGCCCCCAGTATCAACAGCCTCATTACGCAGCGCGTGTCGCCGCGCGAAGTCGGCGCGATTTTGGGCATCGGCGCGGCGTTCCTCAGTTTGGCGAATGTGCTGGGGCCGTTGGTGGGTGGGGTGCTCTTCGATTTCGTGTCGCACGGCGCGCCGTTCTGGATGGGTGGGTTGGTGTCGGCGGGGTTGATGCTGGTGGCGTTTAATCGGGTGAAGGGCACCAACCCATCGGCGGTGGAACCCGAACCGGCGTAAGCGGTTGTAGGCAGTGGGCGTGGTTAGGCAGTAGAATACGAGTAATCAATCGACATCATCACCCTTAAAAGGACGTACCCTTATGGAACTACTGGACATGTTGCGCTGCCCGGTGGCGATCAAAAATGGGCAGGATGGCACGCTCGTGTTGGCGCACGATGGGCAGTGGCTCGTCTGCGAGGCGAGCGGTTGCAAGTACCCCGTGGTCGATGGCATCCCGCAGATGTTGGCCGAAATCGGCAAGCAGTACGTCGATACCGCCGCCGACGCCCTGCCTGTGCCGCCACCTGCGGCAGAATAACGCCCTATGACGTCCACGGCACAGCGGCGCATCCGCCGCTACCAACCCGCCGACCTTGAGCGCGTCGTCGTGGCGTGGGAGACGGCCTCGGCGGTGGGGCATCCATTCCTCTCGGTAGAATTTTTGGCGACCGAGCGTCGGCTCCTCCGCGAGGTGTACATGCCCAACGGCGAAACCTACGTGCTGGAACACGACGGTGAGGTGATCGGCTTCCTATCGATGAACGGGAACGAGGTGGCCGGGCTGTTCGTCGAGGCGGCGCAGCATGGCACGGGGGCGGGCCGCGCGCTGATGGACCATGCCAAGTCGTTGCACGATGATCTCGTCGTGGAGGTGTTCCAGGCGAACAGCGTGGGGCGGCGCTTCTACGAGAAGGCGGGCTTTGTGTACGCGAGCGAGTACTTCCACGACGAAACGGAGCATGTGATGCTCCGCATGACGTACACGCCGGTAAACCATGATTAGCGCGAGACTCAGCTATTTTCGTCTAACGCTACGAGTCGTTAGTAAGTAGGATAACCCCATCTGAATGTTGTCGGCGGGGGCGTTTGGCGACTTCGAACGCAAATGCGTATTTGTAGTGGGTGCCATGTAAATTTTCGAACTCTATACGAAGATTGTGTATGCCCACCCGCAAGTCATCGGCGATGGGCACGCAGGCATTGACCCGGAAGGTGTAAGGGCCGTGGTAGTTGCCGCCAAAAACGTGCAACCCACCAGTGGCATTTAGTACCATAAGGTCATCCCCTGCGATGAGTTTTTCGTCGTCTACTGTTACACGCATCGAGTCGATCAACTGCCGAGACATCAACTTCAATTCATCTCCGGGCTTCCAGAGCACTTTTTGATCGATACCTACACAAATATTATGTTGCAGCAGGAGGACGCTAGGGTAAATTCTGGTGATGTACTCTGGTTGGGTAATGGGTTCGTTCCAGAGCATCTGCGAGTTAGCCCCAAAGGCACGAGGGGTAAAGTATTGCCACGTTTCCAATCCGCCAAATATCGCAATTGCAATTAGCAAGGCTCTTCGAATCATTCGCTGTAATCCCCAATCCCTCTACAAAAAAGTCACCGCAAAAATCGCGGCGACGATGAGTGTGCTAATCACCCCACTCACCAGCGCGATGCCGCCGTAGTGCTGGCCGGTCTCGTCGGCCATGTCGCGCAGTGTCCAATAGGCGTACAGGCCCAGGCCCATCGGCGAGGCGCTGAGCGCCGCCCCCAAAAATACCAGTGTCACTTCCTGGAACGTCATGGCAAAGCCCTGTGCATAATCACGAAGGGGGTGACGCCGCCGGGGAACACGAAGCCATCGTGCAGGTAGGTCCAGCCGCGCCGCTCGTAGAACTGACGGGCGGTGTCGTTGTGCTCCTGGGTGCTCAGCAGCAGGTTCTTCAGCGGTTGTGCGGCCACGACTGCATCGAGCAGAGCGCCACCCACCCCCTGCCGTCGCCAGCCGTCCAGCACGGCCAGTTCCACCACGACCCACGCGTTTTGTAGGGCCGGGTTGTGTTTGCCGCAGTGCCGCGCCACCTGGTCGTGCCACCACTGGCCGTCTTCGCTGCGGGTGCCGAACGCCATGCCGACCGGCTTCTCGCCGTTGCAGGCCAGCGCGCCGTGGAAGTTCGGGCGCGTGCTATGCGCTTGCACAAATTCGATGCTGTGTACCACCTGCCGGCCCCACACCCGCGCGTAAATCGACGCGGCGAGGCGGAGCGACGGCGACTCGGGGTCAAAGGGTTCGATGGTGTACGCCAAAGCGGTCCCTCGGAAAGTCAACAAAAAAGGGGATGCACAAGGCATCCCCCACAGCCGTTGCTATTTTAGCAGATTACTCGGCGCTGAGGACGGCAAAGGCACCGTCTTCGATGATCTGCAACACCGGGTCGTGGATCGGATTGCGATCTTCGGCGAAGCTGAACTCGCCCAACGGGCTGCTGAAGCCCTGGATGCCCGCCAGTTCGTCGCGGATGGTCGCAGAGTCGGCGGCATCGGCGCAACGGATGGCCGTCGCCATGAGCCACGCGCCGGTGTAAGCCTGCGCGCTGAACTGGTCTGGCAGGGCACCGGCAAATTCTTCGAAGTTGGCGGTGAAGGCCGTGCTGATGTCGTCGCTGGCGTTGACGTTCCACGCCGCGCCGACGATCACGCCCTCAGCGTTTTCACCGGCCTGGTCCACGATGGCCGGGCTGTTAAGGCCGTTGCCGCCGATGATCGGCCCACCGAAGCCGAGTTCACGCGCCTGATTGATGATCTGCGCGCCTTCTACGGCCAGCGCACTCACGATGAGCGCGTCAGGCACATCGGCTAGCAGGCTCGTCAACTGTGCCGAGAAGTCCACATCGTCGCGCGCGAAGGTCTCCTCGCCGAGGATTTCAACACCTTCCGCGTCGAGCGCCTCGACGAACACATCGTAGCCGCTAAGTGTGAAGTCGTCGTCATTGCCATACAGCACACCCACCTGCGTCAGGCCGAGCGTGGCCGTGGCCTGCGCAATCGTACCGGGGATCACCGAGCTTTCGGGGAGGCTGTTGCGGAACACGAAATCACCCATCTCGGTGATGCCGTTGGCGGTGTTGCTTACACCCATCACGGGCACGCCGTTTTCCTGGGCGATGGGGTCTGCCGAGAAGGCCTCGGTGGAGAGCGTCGGCCCAAGCGCGGCGAGCACTTCATCCTCTTCGACCAGCTTGGTCATCGCGTTGATCGCGCCCTCGGCGCTACCTTCGCTGTCTTCGAACAGCACATTGAGGGTGGTGCCATCGCCGAGGTAGGCCTGGTCGTTGATCTCGCTGGCGGCGAGTTCGACGGCGAGGCGCTGCGGGCCACCGTACACGCTGATGTTACCGCTCAGGCCGAAGATCGCGCCGATTTCGACGGTTTCCGGCAGGTTTTCCGGCGTCGGGCACGCCTCCCAAAAGCCGATCAGCGGCATGTCATCTTGCGCCATCGCCGGGACGGCAAGCGCCAGCAACAGCAAAACAATCACTAGTTTACGCATCAGGGATTAACTCCTAAGTTTCTTATTGTGGACCGCGAAGATTGTAGACGATGCCGCGTTTTTTTGAAAGGAGTGAGGGAACGAAAACGTTTTGTTGTGGGGGTGCGGGGCGCTGGCGTTACCCATGCACCCCGATGCGTGGGTCCTGGTTATCGACGGAGTGCTAGGTACTCGTCTGGCAGTAGGCGATCGGGCAGTTCCGCGTCGACATCGAGTGGCTCGCTGAAGCCAAGCGCATGTCGCTGATCTAGCTTGGTGAGGTAGTGATCCTCGATTTGCTTTTGCGTTTGTGCCGAAGCGTTCGGATTGCGCCATTTCGCTGCCAGTTGTGCTAGCTCAATCTGGATAGCTATTATCGCCTTCTGTTTGGTCGCAGCGAGTTCTTTGGTCTGGCTTACCATGTTAGGTCTCTGTCGGTGGGTGCCATACTGTGGCTCCCTTAGTATCCTTAGTATCCTTTTTTTTACCGCCTACACAGGTAACGCCGTCGTTACCCTGCTGGTGATACGGGGCATTTCTGTGGCTGTTGGTGGGCTGGGTACATCGTGTGCCGGGGTGGGGGTGTTCATCACCGCGTTTATCGATAACACCGTCGGTGCTTGGGTTCGGGAGGAGAAGAAGCGGGCAAAGTGACCAAACCGGAGCAGCTACCGCTTGCGCGGCAGGTTCATATACCGCGCTGGCAAATTGGGGAGTTCGATGTCGAGCGGCAGGCGTTCGTCGAGGCCGAGGTCGAGCAGCTCCTCCAATTTGATGAGGTACTGCTTGCGGATTTCCGCTTTTTGGTCGGCCCCGGTGCGCCGATACTCGGTGACAAGGTAGTGTAAATCGTCGACCAAAATCGAGCGGAGGGCCTGCTCGCGGGCAGATCGTAAGTCGTCTGTGGGGTAATCGTGTGGGTCGCTCATGGTAACTTGGCCCGTCGCTGGCTCACTTCTGCGAACTATCGTACCACGTTTTTGTGGCCGGGCGGACACACGCGTGCCCGCCCATGCCCCACTGAAAAAGGCGATGTCGCTAGCTGGCCGCTTCGGTAGCTTCGGCGTCCATCTCCATGTCTTCATCCATCTCCATGTCTTCATCCATCTCCATGTCTTCATCCATCTCCAGCATTTCGCCGGTGACGGGGTCTACGCCGGTTTCGATTTCACCGGCAGCCATTAGCGCGAAGGCCTCTTCGACCGCCGCCGTGACGTCTTCGGGCACCTCGGCATCGTTGGGCGGGGCAAAGCCGACGCCGCCGTTGGTCACATCGCCGACGAAGTTGGTGCCGCCGGGGAAGTTGGCGCCACCTGCGACGAGCGCGCCGATCATATCGTACACGCCATTATCGACGCGCTTGAGGGCGCTGCTGATGATGTTCTCGGCACCGGGGGTTTCGCCCGCACCAAACGTGGTGAAGTACTCGTCCTGGTCTACGCCGATGACGCTGATGCCCTCCTGGGCGGCGAAGGTGATCGCGCCGGAGCCGGTGACACCCCCCCCGCCGAAGATGACGTCGGCGTTTTCGCCGATGAACTGCTCGGCAGCCGCCGCGCCACGGTCTGGCGCGATGAAGCTATCGATGTACACCGTCAGAATTTCGATGTCGGGGTCGGTGGCCATCGCGCCGTTCACATAGCCGTTGCGGAACTTTACAACCGGCGGAATTTCCTCGCCGAACACGCCACCGATGACGCCACTTTCGGTCATCAGCGCGGCCATAACGCCCATCGCGTAGCCCATCTGGTCTTCGCGGAACTGTAGCCCGACGTAGTTCTCTGGCCCTTCGAATACGAACTGATCAACCCCGATGAAGAAGACATCGGGGTTTTCGGCGGCAGCGGCCCCGGTTGCGTCGGCGAGCAGGAAGCCCACCGTCACCACCGCATCGAAGCCTTCGTCGATGCAGGTGTTGATGTTGGTCACGTAGTCGGTTTGGCTGGTCGTTTCGATGAAGGTGCTATCGAGGTCGAAGTCGTCCACAGCGCGCTGCATCCCATCGAAGGCAAACTGGTTGAAGGTGCCGTCGTTCACGCGGCCCACGTCGGTAATGAGGCACACACTTTCGATGAGGGCGTCCTGGGCCGCAACGGGTGCCGCGACAGCAAAAACCAACAGACAAAGCACAAGTAGGCGTTGGGTCATGGGGTGTGTTCTCTCTCATGATAGGTGAATGGGGTTTAACAAGTGGTGTTGTTAGGGGAGCACCTGTGTGTGCTCCAGTTTTGTGGGCCGACAACGGGGTCGGCCCAAGCGGTTTATCGCGTTGGCGCAAAGTGTGCGCCGCTGTGGCTGGAAAAGTGATGATGAGAAGCAGGTGTTGCCTACTCGGCTTCCTCTTCCATCATTTCGTCGTCCATCATCTCCATCAGCTCGCCGGTGACGGGGTCTACGCCGGTTTCGAGTTCACCACTCGCGAGCAACTCGAAGATTGCTTCCACTTCAGCGACAATCTCTTCTGGCACGTCGGAATCGTGCTGGGGCGCGAAGCCCACACCATCGTTCGCGGCTTCGAGGATGTACAGGTCATCGGCAAACACCTCGCCGTCGATGAGCTGGCCGAGCATGTCGTACACACCCACGTCTACGCGCTTGAGGGCGCTGGAGATGAGGTTTTCGGCGCCGGGGGTTTCGCCCTCACCGAAGGTCGTGAAGTACTCGTCCTGGTCCACGCCGATGACTAGCGCGCCTTCCTGCGCAGCAAAAGTAATGCCGCCGGAGCCGGTGGCACCGCCCGCACCGAAGATGACATCGGCGCCTTCGCCGAGGAACTGCTCAGCGGCGGTTGCGCCACGGTCCGGGGCAACGAAGCTGTCGATATATACACCCTCGATGCTAATTTCTGGGTCGATGTACATCGCGCCCATCTCGTAGCCGTTGCGGAACTTCACGACCGGCGGGATTTCCTCGCCGTACACGCCGCCGATGACACCGCTTTCGCTGATGAGCGCGGCCATCGCCCCTACAAGGAAGCCAGCCTGGTCCTCACGGTACTGGATGCCGATGAGGTTCTCGGGCGTATCCACAAAAAACTGGTCCACGCCGATGAAGAAGACATCCGGGTTTTCCCCGGCGGCAGCCAGGGTTGCGTCGGTCATGAGGAAGCCAACCGTCACGATGGCCTCGAAGCCCTCGTCCACGCAGGTGGCGATGTTCGTGGCGTAGTCGGTCTGGCTTTGGGTTTCGATAAAGGTGGTTTCGAGATCGAAGTCCTCTTCGGCCACGGTGAGGCCTTCGAAGGCGAACTGGTTGAACGTCCCGTCGTTGACACGGCCCACGTCGGTGATGAGGCACGCGCTTTCGATAAGGGAATCCTGGGCGAAGGCGGGGACGACTCCCAGCACAAACAAGGCGAGCACGAGCAAAATACGAGTCATGCGCATTGCGTTATTTAATCCTTTATATGCTTATTGTACGAATGGACTTAAAGCGCAGTTAATATACCTCATATGACGAAGGATTTCAGCCGTGAATTTCGATAGAGTTTGGAAACACGAATTGTGTAAAAACGCACAATGAAAACCACGCGCGATGCGATATGCTTATGAGGGGGGCTATAGTGTCGTTGTCACAGCCGCATGGGAGAGCGAAGCGCTTAATGTGTGGGCGCAAATTGCGCAGCAGGCTTAACCCCGACCCCGGAAAACCTCCCACTCGTCGGAGAGCATGCCGTACACGATGACATCGTGGTAGCGATCGCGGTGGCGGTGGGCGCGCCGTAGCACACCTTCTTTGCAGAAGCCCAATCGCTCTGCAAGCATCAACGCGCGCTCGTGGCCCACGGGCACGCGCATTTCTAATCGGTGTAGGTTGCCCTCGTTGAAGCTGTACCGCATGAGGCTGCGGCAGGCGTGTGTCGCCAGCCCATACCCCCGAAAACTCGCGCCAAGCCACGCCTCCATTTCTGCGGTGAGGTGCGCTTTGTCGTAGGTGGTGTGGCGCACCATGCCCACCAGCGTATCGCCGAACCACACCCCCGCGCCGATGCCCTCCCCGGCGATGTAGCGGCGCATGGCGTGCTGGGTGAACACCAGCGCATCGGCCAGCGTTTGAATATCGTAGACCCACGGCAACCATTTGCCGAGGTCATCGCGGTTGGAATCCAGTATTTCGAACAGGGCCTCGCAGTCGTCTTCGGCTAAAGGGCGTATGTGCAGGCTGCTTTCCACGTCGAGTAATCCAACAGCTAGGTCGTTGGCCCATATCAACAATCATATTATAACGACACAATCGCAACAATCTAGCGCTGCCCCACAAATTTCGGAAATTTTTCAGATAGGTTGGCATTTGCAAACGTCGCACTCTACGGGCACACTGGCGGGTATGGTCACTATGAAGAGACACACTTATGCGTCGTGTACTGCCCATCGTTGTGCTTGCCCTGGCTGCCTGCCAACCCGATCCCTCGTATGTGGATACTGGCCCACGCCTCGTGAGCGAGAGCACCCTCTCGGTAAACCCCACCGCCACGTCGGATGTCATCGCCTTTGCGCCGACGGCCACGCCGGTGATTTTCCAGGGTAGCACCGCCGAAGGCGACAACCCGTTGGTCATCGCGACGGCGGGCTCGCTGGAGCCGTCGCCGGTGGTACCGACCGAGCAGCCCAGCAAAACCCCAACCGAACCCCCGCCACCGACGGCCACCCCGTCGCCGACCGCGCTACCGACCGCAATCCCGGCCAGCCCGACGTTTCAGGTGTTCCCTACACGGCCTATCTCGGCGACGTTTGTGCCGCCCGCCCGCCCAAATGCCGCGCCACAACGTGTCGTGTGTGGCGATGATGTGCAGTGGTTCTTCGATTCGTTTACGCCCACCAATTGTCCCGACGTGCAACCGATAGCCAGCCGCGCGACCTTTCTGCGGTTCGAAAATGGTGTGATGATCTGGGTGCAGTCGACGGATATCATCTACGCGATCTACCGCGACCGGGAATATCCGCGCTGGCAGATGTTCCAGGACCCGTACATCGAAGGGGCACCGGAAACCGACCCCAACTGGCCGACGCCTCCACCGTACGTGGGCGCGCATCAGCCACGCCGGGGTTTCGGCGAGACGTGGCGCAACTTCCCGCAGGTGCGCGAGCGCATCGGCTGGGCGACGGACACGCTGGAGACGATTTACAGTACGACGGTGCAAACCGCCGATGACGGCGGCGTGTATGTCGGTGGGCCGTACGGGGCGGTGTACGAACTCCAGGCGCGCGGCTTCGACTGGGTGCTGTGGCAAAACGGTGTTCCGAACCCCGGCGCGCTGCCCGATGAGTTAGATTAGGCAAAGTAGCGAAACCGTGTGTGGGGCATTACAATCGCGTTTGCGTTTGGCACCACCCGGCGGATTTTGGTCCTGTACACGCACTGGTAGGGGCGCAGGCGAGACGGAGTGAGCCTCGCCCGCAAGGTTACACAGTGTGGGCGAGACGCTGGCCCTCGCCCGCACGCCCAAACGCACCTGTTGAGCACGGTAACGGGGGAGAGAGACCCACCCATGACGAATACCATCCTGCACGCGCTTGTCATCCCAGACGACAACTTCCGCGCCTGGCTTGCCGCCACCGACCGCTATCGGCAGCAGTTTCCTCGCGTTGCGGTGCTTCGCTCGCCGCGCGGCAACAACCTCAACCGCTACCGCAACGTGACTGCCGTGCAGGCCCCAAACACGTGGTTCAACAACGATGCGCTCAACCACATGCGCCGAGCATACCCCAACGTCGTGCTCGTGGACCTTATCGAGGTGACCTCGCCGGATCAACTGCGCGTCGAACTCGACCGGCGCGCCGAGCAGAACGACCCCTACGGCACTCGCGGGCCGCGTCCGCTGCTGTTTAACCGTTTCGTGCTCGATTGGCCCGTCGATAGCGACACCTTACGCGTTACACGCAAGTTCGATGAGCCGGTGGGCGGCGGCTACAGCCACGAGGGCATCGACATCGCCGCCGCGCGCGGACGCCTCGTACGGTCATCGTGCACCGGGCAGGTGATCGCCGCCATCAAGCAACCGACGGCGCTGGGCTATGGCCGCTACGTGCAGGTGCTCGCTGTTAGCGACATTCGACAGTACATCATCACCTACGCCTTTTTGCAAAACATCACCGTGGGCGCCGGCGACATCGTCCAAACGGGGCAGGTCATCGGCGAGAGTGCGGGCGAAACCGGTATGAAACTCGTCGTGCAGGAGATCGGACGGAGCACAGGCAAGCGCTACAAGCTCCCCGGCGTGCTCGATCCCATCCCGCTCATCTATGTGGAGGGGATGACCCTGCAAACCACGGCCAGCAGCGGCCTGAATGTGCGCAACGGCACCGGCACCCAATTCGATAAGGTCGGCTCGCTCTCTCCATTGGAATACGCTACCCCGCTGGAACCGCACGGCTACGCCATCCTCAAGCTAGAGACGACCGAGGCCCAGGACCAGTGGGTGCAACTCGATACCCAGAGCGGCATCACCGGGTTTGGGGCGGGTTGGTTGCTGCTGGGGCGGTCGCCGCGCTCGCAGCCCTTCTGCAGTGGCGAAATCGGCGTCAACCTCGATGTCGTGCACCCCCTCGGCGCACCGAACCCGGAGCGGCTCGGCAAAATGGGCGTCGTCCGCATGGCGTACGACATCTCGCAGAACACAGGCAGCACCGACCTCAACGCGGCCTTTAATCGGTACAACCCGTACCTCGAACGCCTGGCGCGCGCGGGCAAAAAGACGATCCTCGTCTTCGATCATCAAACCTACGGCGAGGCGCAGGGCTTCAACTGGGCGAATATGTCGTCGGAGGAGTGGTTCACGCTCATCGAACGCTATGTGAGCTTCGTCAAGCAGGTGGTGCAGCGCTTCGCCGGGCGAAACCTCATCGCGGCCTACCAGATTTGGAACGAGCAGGACGCCGAACCGAACGCGCAGGCCTCGGTGCCGGTGCCGGCGTCGGTTTATGCGCGGATGCTCGCCGAGTCCATCCGCGCGATACGCGGCATCGATAGCACCACGCCTATCATCACCGGCGGGCACAAAAGCGGGCCAGCGAATGGCGTCGCCTACCTGCAAGAGACGCTGCGTAACATCCCCAACGGCACCCGGCCCGACGGCGTCGCGATACACCCCTACGGGCGCGGGGCCGAACCCGGCCTGCCCTTCGCGCCCTTCGGCACCGTCGAAGAATCCATCGGCAAGTATGGCCGCGCCGTGCCCGACCTGCCGCTGTGGATCACCGAATTCGGTGTGCTGGACCAGAACAACGCCCCCACAGTAGCTGTTTCGCAATACGCGATGAACTTCATCAACTACGTGCGTGCGACCCACCCTACACGCATCGGCGCGCTGGTGTGGTACGCCTGGGCCGAGGGCATGCACAACGGCTACGGCCTCGTCAATGCCAGCGACCAACCGCGCGAACCGCTCTACAGCCAATACCTGAGCCTCGCCTGATGTTCAACCAGCCGATAAGCGCGCTCGACCCGTTGCCGATCACCTATACCACGGCCATCACGTCCGAGTACCTGGACATCATGGGCCACATGAACATGGGCTGGTATGGCATGTTCTTCGCGATAGCCGCCCGCGAGTTCACCAGCCAGATGGGCATCACCGAGGCCTACGTGCAGGCCGGGCGGGGCGGCGCGTTCATGCTGAAGCAGTTCACCCGCTACGTGAACGAACTCCACACCAGGGACGAGGTCGAAATTCGCAGTCGCGCCCTCGCCCGCACCGAAAAGCGCTATCACTACATCCACTTTATGGTGAACCGCAGCCGGGGCAACCTCGCCGCGATGATGGAGGCCGTGAGCACCCACGCCGACCTGCAAGCGCGCAAGAGTTCGCCGTTTACGCCGGAAGTCGCCGCCACCATCGACCGCACGATTGCCGAACACAACGCGCTCGGCTGGGCGGCTCCATTAAGCGGGTGCCTGGGGTTGTGAGGGCTAACTGGCATGGGGAGACGATAACGCGATGGGAAAATCGAAGCCGAGGCGTGGGGCCGGGTGGTATGTGCGCAAAGCCGCTTCGTTTGTGTGTATTCTGTTTTTGGTTGCCGGGCTAGTTTCATCGGCCATCAGCATACAATTGACATTTACCGATCGCAGTGTTTTATTCGGCGATGCCAACGAATTAACCGTTCTGCAACTCGGCATCGCGGTAGCGGCCAATTTGCTCATCGGTGGGTACAGCGTGCGCAGTATCCGCTACATCTGGGGGCGCTCCGCCATGCCGAATTGGCTGCATTGGGGTGCCATGACCGTGGTCATTGCCGTTGCAATCGTGTTTGCGCAGTGGTTTGTGGGCACCATGGGGATAGCGGACCTGGGCAGCCGTGCTTTCATCGCGTTGTATACAACCACCCAGTTTACGCTGGCTGCACCACTCGGTGGGCTACTAAACCCATCCCGGCCACAACAAAAATCCGATTGACGGCAGGCGTCACAACTCGATTTCTGACAGGTGTGCGAGGCTGGCGTGCAACCGCGTCTCCACCGTCGCCTCATCGCCATATTTGATGCGCTCGGGCGGCGTCAGCCCCCGCTGAAGTTGGGCCAGGCAATCGTGCGCCTCGTGCAGCGTCCACAGCCAATACTCCGCCTGGAGCGTCGGCGCGATCGAACGACGGTGCAGCGTATACGCATCCTCGAAGCCGTCGGCCATCGTGTGCAAAATCTCGCGGTGACGGTCGTATCCGCTGTGGGCATATCGTGGCGCAGACGCATACGCCGGGAGCAAAAATCGATAGCAGAACAAAAACCACGCCGCGAACTGTGTCCCGCTACCCAGCCATGGGTATGGGTCGATCATGCCGATTTTGTCGTCCGTCTGGCGTGTGAGGTTCTCCGGCGTGATGTCGCGGTTCACCAGCACCACCGGCTCACTCGCGCGCGTCTGCCGCTCGTGCACACGCAACAGCGCGGCACGCAGGCCGTTATGCCCGTTGACAAGCTCAGTCCGTTCCAGGTTCTCGACGGCGGCGTAGTCCGCAGCGAGGGCGGCCTGCCGCCGCGCGGGAGCCGCCAGGCTCTCATCGCCACACAACCCGGCCCCCGTCCAACGCAGCTTGCCATACCCCCGCAGATGAATCGTCTGCTGGTGCATGGCGCGCATAGCCTCGCCCAGTTGCGTGCCATACCGGTACGCCGTATCCGCCGCGAGGGTGTGCAGGTTCAACGCGCTACCCACATCCGTTTCCAGCGTACAGGTTAAATCGGGCGAAATGTGATACAGGAACTTACTCGGGCACACACCGGGGCGGGCGCGGTTCGCCTGCATATAAAACAAACTCGTGCCCATGTACTCTGCGTGCCACTCATCGGAGTGCTCGTCGTAATTCTGAGGTTGGTCGTAGGCGATTTTTTTCCGCAGCCGCACGATGAGTGGGCGCGCGTAACTCGGCACCCGCACCCGATAGGCCGTGTGCCAGGCCCCCTCGCCCGCCACCGAGTATGCCCCCGAGTTCAAGCTCAACGGGAGGCCGCAGGCGCGCATGGCCTGCTCTAGCTTACGGCGTATCGAGGGCTGCACGGCGTCAGTCACGGGGCACACTCGCCACAACGGGCAGCCCCAGCGCCTCAAGCTCGTCGCGGTGATGCAACGTCGGGTCGAAGTAATCGGCCAGGAAGGCCAACGCCACACCTGCAATCACGCCCAGCGCCAACCGTACGAACGGCTCGTAGCGGTTGACCAGCGGCGCGGCCTGCGGGGCGATGCGCGGCTCGTCCAGCACGGTGATGCTGGCCGGTTCGCCGCCAAGCTGGTCGAAGTAATCGCCGTTGTCCTCGCTGAGCGTCGCCAGCGCTGCCTCGACGATGACCGCCAATTCGTCCGGGTTGCGCCAAGAGAGGAAAATTTGCCCCACGCTGCGCTCCTGGTCCGTGACGACCGACAGCGCCAACGGATCGAATTCCAGGCCCTCGTCGGCGGCCCGTTCTGCAACTGCCGTCGCATAGCTCGTCGTGCGCATCCACCCGTTTAGCGCGTTAACCGTCAACTCGCTTGCCAGCCACACATCCTGGTAGTCGCCGTCGCGGTTGGGGAGCGTGGGCTGGGCAGCACTGTAACGCACCATCGTGCCGTAGCCCGTGGGCGCTGCCGGGCCAGCCGTGGCCACATCGTACCCGACAGCCAACCCCACGACGACAATCGGTGTGAGCAGCAGGTACCAGCGACGCCGCAGCACCCGCCAGATGGTCAAGAGTTCCATGCGCACGGTCTCCGTTCTGCTTAATCCACCACAACCGGGTTCGGGCGTTGCCAGCTAAACGCCCGTCGATACTGAAACGCGTCGTAGGCCTGGTCCACATACGAGGTAATCTCGCGTTCGAACACGCGCCGGTCGAACTTGAGCGCGTGCGCGTGCAACGTGCCGGGGTGGTACTGCGTGTCATCGAAGTGCGCCATCACCTGCATCAGGCTTTCCACCGTTTGTTGATGAAACAGCTCGCCCGTTTTGCCGGGGATAACCGTATCGAGGGCACCGCCGCCCGCAAACGCGATCACCGGGCGGCCTGCCGCCTGTGCTTGCACCGGCGTAATGCCGAAATCCTCCAGGCCGGGGAAGATAAACGCCTTCGCACGGGCCATGAGGTCTGGCAGGTCGTCATCGGGCACATAACCGAGGAACTCGACCGTTGGCCCTGCTTTGGCCTCCAGTTTTTCCAGGTCGCGGCCCTTGCCGCCCACCTTCAGCGGCACGCCCAGGCGGGTTGCGGCCTCCACCGCCAGGTCGATGCGCTTGTACGGGATCAACCGTGACACCACCAGAAAATAATCGTCCACCGTGGCCGAGGGCGCGAAGCGCTCCGTTTCCACCGGCGGGTAAATGATGTCCGATTTGCGGCGGTAGTAGGCATGAATGCGCTGCCGCACCTCCGACGAAATCGCGATGAAATGATGCACCCCGCGCGACGCCGCAAAATCCCAGAACCGCAGCGCACCCAGCAGCAACCGCAAGGCGGGCACCAGCGCCGGGTTCACCTGTTCGCGCCGCAGGTACGCACTCGGCTGCCACACATAACGCGTGGGTGCGAGGCAGTAGCAAATGTGCAGCGTGTGCGCATCGTGCTGGAAGACGTGCGCGAAGCCGCTTTTATTGCTGAGCACCACATCGTATGCCGAGAGGTTAAGCGTGCCCCATGCCGCCGGGTACACCGGTAAATACACCTTTTGATGATCGTTGATACCCGGTAAATAGTTGATCCACTGTGGGCGTATATCCCAGCGATGGTAGGCCTCTGGCATGAGGTCGGGCGCGTAAATGCTGGTGAATATGGGGCTGTTTGGGTACAGCGAGACAAGCACCTCTAGCACATCTTCTGCACCACCGCGCTGGTTGAGCCAGTCGTGTACGAGGGCAAGATTCATCGACGTTTTCCAGGAAAGACTAGACCGCGCCTCAGTATACCACCGGGGGGCACGGGGGCGTCTAGGTGGCATCTCCGCCAATTGTGGGGACGATCTGCGCAAAAAATCTGTAACAAAATGCAATCTGTAATTTACTTTCTCCCCGACTAGTCTTACGATTAATTACGTAACACTTTGTAATCTGAGGTAGGGAGTCTGGGTTATGCGAGTTGTCGGCAACGAAATCACACGCCACCAATTTACCCAGGAGAGAGCTAGTATGCGCATCGCGCAACGGTGGTACAACAACGAAGAAACCATTGTGCTAATGGTCTTCCGCCCAAACTGGACCCTTGCGGATATGGACCTGGCATTCGACAAACTCAACAAACGGCTGGAGCGCCGCAGCGTGCCCATCGCGGTAATCTTCGATATGCGTGGCATCAACGGGGCACCAGGTAATGTGCTTCACGCCTTCCGTAGGCATCATCATCACCTACATCAAAACTTCGCCGGGGCTGTCTTCACCGGGCCGAGCATCTACGGGCGTTTGATCGCGAACGTCATCAGCCGCATGCCGTGGGGCGAACACTGCTATACCTACGCCGAACATCGTAATATCGCGCTAGACTTATGTCGTCAGATGTTGGCAAAACCCTGCTTCGAGGAACAAGTAGGCTGACGAACCGTGTGTGACCGTGCGTGAAGGTTGGCCGCTGCGGGCCACATAAGCTGGGCCAAGCCGCATATCGCAACCGATGTGCGTCATGTTAGCTACCCGGCAGGGGTACCGTAGGGCCTGTATCCATATCGAGGGTGCCCCTCGATGCCTCACGTGATTTACAGTTAATTAAAATTACCTCCACAAGTTTTGAACAATTGAGCGGTATGCTATCACTGCTGAGCTGAGTTGCGATTTCGCACGGCTTGCAGAAAACGTTTTCTACAACTGGGAGCGCTCTCACACAACACAGACTGCATCGATATATCTACCGATATATCAGCCGCGACTACCCCGGGCGTGATTTTTTTACTGGGCGTATAAATTTGGGATATTTCCTGGAGGTGGTGAGCAATGAAAATCGACGTAAACTGGCAGAACGCCGCACACACAATCGTTCGCTGGACGTTCCATGCAAATTGGACGATAGAAGACTTGCACGCTGCGTTTGATGCATCATCGCACCTGATGTGTGAGCAGGCGCATCCAGTTGCAATGATTCTCGACGCGCAAATCGCAGGTGGTGTGAAGGGCAACGTCCTGGGGGCGGTTCGCGCGCGGTATCGCGACCTGCCAGACCACTACGCGGGCTGTGTATTCGTGGGGGGCAGCCCGTTTGGCAAACTGTTAGCGCAAATCCTTGCCGATTTGCCGTGGACAGCGGGCAAGTTCGTGTTCGCCGAGACGATATCGGACGCCGAAGCCCGGTGCGAGGACCTACGCACACAGGCCGCCACTGTGCGGGAGGGCGTGCAATAATGACGAAGACAACCACGATCGACGTGAGATGGTACGATGATGGGAACAGGATACTCCTGTGGACGTTTGGCCAGAACTGGAGCATCCAGGACTTGCGCGACGCCTTTATAGAGTCGATACCGATGATCGAAGCACAGCCGCACGAGGTGTGCATCGTCCTCGATGGTTCGCGCAGCACGGCCATGCCGAAGCACACGCTCACCGAGTTGTGCCGTTGGCACCGGCGCGCACCGCACAACTACGAGGCATCCGTCATGATCCCAGCATCGCTCAAAGGGCGTTTGCTGGTCAATATGCTAAATGCGATGCCGTGGTCGGGCGATAGGTACCAACTCGCGGAATCGGTCGACGAGGCGGTCGCAATGTGACGGGCAGTCAGCCAGACTCGGCACGCAAAGGCCTCAAGGTCATGCGATGCACGCCGCCGTGGCGGCCATGCGCCTCGATGGCGGCACGGTGGGCAGCGGCCCCGTACCCCTTGTGCCGTTCGAACCCATACTGTGGGTAGCGCTTGCCGAGTTCCACCATTTGTTTATCTCGCCAAACTTTGGCCAGCACACTCGCCGCAGCGATGCTCAGCGAGTGCTGGTCGCCCCGTTTGATGCGCACGAGAGCCGTTTGCGACACGGGGGCATCGGGCCAGGGGATGGTATCGAGCAGCAGGCAATCGGGCTTGAGGCCGTAATTCGCCTCGGCCATTTCCAGCGCGCGGAACATCGCGCGATGCGTGGCCCTCACGATGCCATCGCTGTCGATTTCCTTCGCCGTAGCATAGCCGATGCCCCACGCCAACGCCGTTGCCTGAATTTTGTCGTAGGCGGCTTCGCGCTGGCGCACAGTCATCTGCTTGCTGTCCTTCACACCGCGCAGGGTGGTTTTCAGGTCGTCGTGGTTGTGTAGGGGGAGGCAAACCGCAGCCGCAGCCACTGGCCCAGCCCATGCGCCGCGCCCGGCTTCATCGAGGCCGTAAATGTGGTCGAACCCGGCGCGCTGCTGCTCCCGCTCGTGCAGCGTGTCCGTGGTTCTATCCCTCCGCCGGATGCCCGGCTCGTTGGGGTCGGTGGTCATCGTAGAGGCCCTTGCGCCAGTTCTGCCGAATTTCCCATATTTCGCGCAGTATCTTTATCGTGTCGTCCCACAACTTCATCTTGGAGTCCGGGTCGAAGTACCAGGTAATGGGCACTTCGCGTACAGGATACCCCCGTTTGAGGGCCACAAACAGCAGCTCGGCATCGAAGCCGATACCCTCCATCCGCTGTACGCCGAACAGGTCATCGGCCACTGGCCCCGAGAACATTTTGAAGCCGCACTGTGTGTCCTCGAAGTCGCGCATCAGCGCAAGCTTGATGATCCAATTGAGGACGCGCCCCATAATGTGCCGGCGTTCCGGTTCGTCGATGCGCTTCGAGCCGGGGGCCTCGCGGCTGCCGATGAGCACGTCGTAGCCGTCGGTGTTGGGCGGCAAAAAGTTCACAATTTCCTCGATGGGCATCGACAGGTCGACATCGCACATAAAGCGCCACGCGCCCGTCGCGGCGAGCATCCCCTGGCGCACGGCACGCCCTTTGCCGCGTGTCTCGCCTTCGAGCAAACGCACATAGGGGTGATCCTTGGCAAATGCCCGCGTAACTTCGGCGGTGCGGTCGGCACTGCCGTTTTCGACCACGATAACTTCGGCCTCGTAGGGCTGTTGTTGCAAAAACGCGTCGATCTTCGCGAGGCTCGGCGGCAGGCGATGTTCTTCGTTGTGTGCCGGTAAAATGATGGAAAGCATCGGGCGCGTTGTGGAACTCAACGTTTGTCTTCTCCGTGGCCTGTGCTCAACAGGCGGTCGATTTCGCTGGCCGGGCGGGCCGATGGCTGGCGCTTGCGGAGCATCATCGGGAGGCCGCGCAGCCCGGCGAGTGTGCCGCGTAACCGGGCACGGGCGGCTTCGCCGCGCCACGCGCGCAAGGCAGCGAACACCTGCTTTGCCTGCGCCACGATGATACGCGCACCGTACTTACGCCACAACGATGCCGGGAGGTTTTTCGCGAGTACGAAGATGCTGTTACGACCGTCGTAGTAGCTCGCAGTCATGCCTCCACCCGTTGCAGACAGGTGATGGTACACGACGGCGTGCGGCGTGTAAAGGCACCGCCAACCGGCCAACTGCGCCCGCCAACCCATGTCGACATCCTCCAATGAGAAGAAAAAATCGTCGTCCAGCAGCCCAATTTCGTTTAGCATCTCGCGTTTATACACCGCCGAGCCACCGCAGGCGCTAAACACATCCTCGATGTGGTCGTACTGGCCCTCGTCTTTTTGCCACACCCCCCGGTTGACTGCGCGCCCGTCGCGCGTGAACAGGTCACCCGCTGTGTGGAAGTGGTCGCGCTTGTCGAAGAGCAGCATCTTGCTCGCGACACTGCCCACGCGGTCGTCGATGCTGAAGGCGTACACCACCGCATCGGCCCAACCAGGGTCGACTTCGGTGTCATTGTTCAGCAGCGCGATGTACGCCCCGGTCGCGGCTTCCATGCCTGCGTTGGATGCGCCGGTAAAGCCGCGATTCTCTGTTAGCTGAATCAGCTTCACCCATGGGTAGCGCTCACTGAGGAGTTGTTGCGAGCCATCGGTGGAGGCGTTATCGGCAACGATGACCTCTATCGGCGCGTAGGTTTGGTGCGCGAGGGCATTTAGGCAGGTGGGCAAAAAGTGCGCGCCGTTCCAATTCGCAATGACGACCGAAAACGTCTCAGGCAAGCAGGCCCTCCTTTTCCAAAAACGCATCGACGGCCTGTTGCCACGGGCGCAGCCTGATTCCAAGCCCGGCAGCGGCGACGTTGCGCAGGCTGCTGTACATCGGTGGGGTGGAGGGGCGCGGCCACTCCGTACGGCTGATTTTGCCCATCGGCACGTCGGTGTACCCGGCGCGGTCGAGGGCGTAGCGGGCGAAGGCCCATCGGCTGGCGCGGCCTTCGTTGACGAGGTGATACGTGCCGTAGCGCCCGGTCGTTATCAGTTGGGCGATAGCGTCGGCGAGGTCGTCGGTGTAGGTGGGGTTCGCCACCTCATCGATGACGACGCGCAGGGTTTTCCCGGCCTCGGCTGCGCCCAGCATCGCCTGGATGAAGTTTTTGCCGCCATGCGCGAACAGCCACGACGTGCGCACGATGTAGTGCCGCCCGGTCGCACGGGTGAGCGCCTGCTCACCGGCCCATTTGCTGTAGCCGTAAGGGTTCGTTGGCTGTGTCGGGTCGTGTTCGTAGTATGGGCGGCCTGCGGTGCCGTCGAACACCTCGTTGCTGCTGACGTACAGCACGGCAGCGTTCGCCTGGTTGGCGGCTGCGGCGATGTTGCCCGTGCCCAACCCATTGACGGCGTAGGCCCGTTCGGGGTCGCGCGCGCAGCCGTCGACATCGGTCCAGGCGGCGGCGTGGATAATGAGTTCCGGCGCGGTGGATTGCACGCAATCGCGGGCGGTTACCCAATGTGTGATGTCCACCGTGTCGATGTCGACGCCGGTCACGTCGTGGCCGGTGAGGGTGTGCTTCAGCGCCGTGCCGAGGCGTCCGTTTGCGCCCGTGAGCAAAATTTTCACGAGGTCTGCTCCCTGGCCCAATACGCCCAACAGTCGTCGACGCACGCGCGCCAATAGTCGATCGGGTCGAGGATCTCGTCGCCGTGGAGCGCATTGTGCTTGAAGAAGCCCGGCCCGGGTATGCCATCGCTCACCCGCACGACGAGCGCGCACAAGTTCGGGCGGCCCGCCTCGCGCTCGTCTTCGCAAATGTCGCGGAGCATCGCATACAGGGCCGGGTTGCGATGATGCAGCGTGGCCGTTTCCAGGCTGCGCCCGAGTTCCGCATAGCCGATGGTCTCGCGGCGCGCTGCCACATCGATGAGCAGGTCGGTCATTTCATCTTTGACGGCCTGCCAGTTTTCCATGCCGTAGGCGCGGTCGGTCATCGTAGCACCAACGTGACGGTTTCTTCGGTCACTTGAATATCACGTAAGCTGTACGTGCGCCCGCCTGCACGAACGGTCACCTGCCGCAGCACATCATCGACGACGCGCTCGGCCTCGGCGACGTAGTCACCCACTTCGCCGGGTGGTGCACTGTAAACCGTGCCCCCCACGTCCACACCGATAATGTCCAGCGAGGTGTCGTTGGCCTGCACCAC
>CAYSVE010000016.1:0-23520 GCA_964434365.1 uncultured Anaerolineaceae bacterium
CTAAGCGTGAGGAACAGGCGGCGGCGGCGTTTCGGTTGGGCGAAAACCTCACCCGGCAGGGGCAATTCCAGAAGGCGGTGGAGTCGTTCAATCAGGCGATCGAGCTTGCGCCGACTTTCGGGGATGCGTGGGTAGGCCGTGGCGTCGCGCGCGGGGAACTCGGCGACCCGGCAGGCCGCGCTGAAGATGTGATGGCGGGCATCAAGCTGGGGCTGAAGTTTTTGCAGGCGCACAACATGCACATGATGCTCGGTTCGCACGAGTTCCAGAATGGCAACCCGCGCGGGGCGATGTATCAGCTGGAGTTGGCGTACGAAAGCGCCCCACCGGCGGAGCACCCCCCTATTCTGGCGACGCGCGCAGTGCTCCATGAACAGGCGGGCAACTGGGAGGGCGTGATCGCCGATACGACGCTGGCACTGGTCGATGCTGACAAGCGCAACGATGTGAACAAAGCAGAGCTGCATATGCGGCGGGGCAACGCCCAGACGGCGCGTGGAAACATCGATAAGGCGCTGGAGGATTACAAGGTTTACCTGGCATTGACAAAGAACCAGGAGACCCCGCAGCGGGAGGTGATCCAGAATAAGGCACGCGACCTGCGGCGGCGCGCACGCGAGCAAGAAGCGAACCAGTACATCGACCGTGGGATTCAACAGTTTCAGCGGAACGATTTGCAAGGGGCACTGGCACAGTTTTCGCAGGCATTGGAGCTGTATCCGCGAAGTGCGCGCGCTTACTACAGCCGAGGCATCGTCCACACGAACTTGCAGGATCAGGATGCGGCCTTCAAGGACTTTAGCCTCGCGATTAAGTACGATCAACAGCATGTGGATGCCTACTACAGCCGCGCGATGATCCTCGAAGCGCGGGGGAAAAACGCCGACGCGGTGAAGGACTTCAAGCGGTTTTTGAAGTTGGGCGGCGGCAAGAAAATGGGCAACGAGGAGAGCATCCGCACGCGCATTCGCAACCTGATGAATGGGAAGTAAGCTTTCAGTTGTTGGCGTGTGCTTGAATAAACGATCGTTGGGGCGGCGGCCTGCGCTGCGCCACCAAAGACGATAAACTAACAACTCCCCACGACGACCATTGTAGCGAACCACAATATCAAATAAAAAAGGCGGCAAAGATTATTATGACCAATACAATGCGGGCGGTTCACCTGACGGGGTTTGGCGGGGTGGAGATGCTCCAACTCGCGGAGGTACCGATTCCACAGGCCGGTGCGGGTGAGGTGCTGTTGAAGGTGGGCGCGTGTGGGCTTAACAATACGGACCTCAATTTGCGCAAGGGCTGGTACAGCTCGCAGGATGAAGACGGGACGCAAACCGGATGGCAGCGGAATGCGCCGACCTTCCCCATCATCCAAGGGGCCGACGTGGTGGGTGAGATCGTGGCAGTGGGCGACGGTGTGGACGCGGCGCACGGCGGGCAGCGGGTGATGGTCAACCCGACGTTGTACAAGGACAACCCCGATAATCCGATGGAGATCGATTTTTTGGGCAGCGAGCGCCCCGGCGGCTTCGCCGAGTATACGACTGTGGCTGCATCGAATGTGGTAGCGGTGGAAAGTGAATTGAGTGACGCCGAACTCGCGACGTTCGCGACGGCTTACCTCACAGCGGAACACATGCTGCGTCGGGCGGATGTCGTGGAGGACGAAACGGTGCTGATTACCGGCGCATCGGGTGGGGTTGGGTCTGCGCTGATTCAGCTTGTGCGGGCGCGCGGTGGGCAGGCTATCGCGGTGGTGGGCCGTGGCAAGGAAGCCCGTGCGCTCGACCTCGGTGCGACTGCCGCGATTCCGCGCGATGTGGACGACCTCGAAGCGGCGCTTGCCGACTACACGGTCGATGCGGCGGCGGATGTCGTCGGCGGGGACGGTTTCGGGAGACTGATGAGGGTCGTCCGGACGGGTGGACGTATCGTGACGGCGGGGGCCATCGCCGGGCCGATGGTGAACATCGACCTGCGGAAGCTGTACCTGCGGCATCTGTCGTTGATTGGGTCGACGTTGGGCACGATGTCTGAGTTTAAGGCACTGGTGAAATATATCGAAGCAGGTAAGATCAAGCCATTGTTGGCGGCGACCTTCTCGCTCGCGGAGATGCGCGAGGCGCAGGCGATGTTCGAGGGGAAGGGGTATTTCGGCAAAATCGTGATGGTGCCGCGTTAGTGACGAGTGACGAGTAGTAAGTAACGAGCAGCAGGTAACGAGCAGAGAAGCGGCACAAATGACAGATCAACGGCGGTACGAATACGACGCGATTGTAATCGGCAGTGGGCCGAATGGCCTTAGTGCTGCGGTGCGGATGGCACAGGCGGGCCTAACGGTTCATGTCATCGAAGGGCATGAGCGCATCGGCGGCGGGTCGCGCACACTCGAATTGACGGAACCCGGCTACCTACACGACATCTGTAGTGCGATACACCCGATGGGGGTGGCCTCACCATACTTCAAGACGCTGCCGCTGGAAGCGCACGGCCTGACGTGGATTTACCCGGAGATACAGGCCGCGCACCCTCTCGACGAAGGGGGTGAGGCGGCGCTGCTGTACCGGGACATCGAAAAGACGGCTGCCAGCTTAGGCCGCGACAAAAAGGCGTACCTAGGGCAACTCGCTGGGTTTGTGGCACGCCACGATGACCTCATGGCGGACTTTTTGGGGCCTGCGCCGATACCGCCGAAACACCCCTTCCTACTCACGTCGTTTGGGCTGCGGGCGTTGTGGCCTGCGACGTGGTACACCCGCACCTTCTTCAAAGAGGAGAAGACGCGCGCGGCCTTCGCAGGGATGGCGGCCCACTCGGTGATGCCGCTGCACCACTCCCCCACTGCGGCCTTCGGGTTGATGTTCCTCGTGACGCTGCACAATGGCGGCTGGCCGATGGCGCGCGGTGGGTCGCAGGCCATTGTGGATGCACTGGCGAGCTACCTGAAATCGCTCGGGGGCAGCATCGCATGCGGGCACTATGTCAAGTCGTTCGATGAATTGCCATTAGCGCGCATTGTCATGTTCGACACGTCACCCCGCACCGTGCTCGGTGTAATGGGCGAGCGGTTGCCAGCGGGGTATCGCGAGCAGTTGCAGGGTTTTCGATACGCGCCGGGCCTGTTCAAGGTGGACTATGCGCTGTCAGAGCCGATCCCGTGGAAAAACCCGGCCATCGGCGGGGCGGCGACGGTCCACATCGGCGGCACGCAAGCGGAAATCGCCGCGAGTGAGGACGCCGCGTGGAAGGGTCGACTGAGTGACGCGCCGTTTGTGTTGCTGGCGCAGCAATCGCAGTTCGACCCGACGCGCGCGCCCGAGGGCAAGCACACGGCATGGGCCTACTGCCACGTGCCGCACGGCTCGACGGACGACCGAACCGACATCATCGATGCGCAAATCGAACGGTTTGCGCCGGGCTTCAAGGATGTGGTGATTGCCCGCGCCACCCACAACTCGGCGCAGATGGAAGCGTATAACCCGAACTACATCGGCGGGGACATCACCGGTGGTGTGCCCGATTTGCGGCAACTGTTCACGCGCCCGTCGTTGAGTTTGGTACCGTATCGAACGGCGGCGCGGGGGGTATACATCTGCTCGGCATCGACGCCGCCGGGCGGGGGTGTGCACGGGATGGGCGGCTTCCATGCGGCGGAGGTGGCGCTGCGTGATTTGAAGGCGGGGCGGGTTTAGGCTCACACCTCTGACGTATTAACCCCTCGCCTAAATCCTCTCCCCGTAAACGGAGACAGGACTTTTGTTGCGCACGAAGTAATGTTTTTCTGTTTGCAGAATGCGGCAGGTTTGCTCACAGAAAAATGTATATTGCAGGCAAATCGTTATTCGACGGGGCGGGAGGCGTCGAGGGACCAGTCCTTCCAACTGCCGTCGTACATGGCGCCGTTTTCGAAGCCCGCCAACGTATACGCGAGCAAGCTGAGGCTGGCGCTAACGCCCCCATTGCAGTAGAACACCACCTCCGGCGCGTCGTCGCTGATGCCCTTTGATTCGAAGACCTTGCGAATTTGCTGCGGTTCGAGCAGCCAGCCGTTCTCGTCGGTGAAGGTTACACGCCCGTTGTTCAGCGCGCCGGGGATGTGCCCCTTGCGCGCGGTGCGGCTGGCCTCGCCGTTGAACTCGATTGCGCTGCGCACATCGACGATAACCGAATCGCTCTCGATGGCGGCGAGTACGTCGTCTGCGTTGCGCTTGAGGGCGGGGTTCGGCTTCGGCGTAAAGGTGACCGACGGAATCGGCGGCACCTCGGCGGTGGTCGGTCGGCCTTCGGCGGTCCACTTGGACCAACCGCCGTTGAGCACAGCGACTTTATCGTGGCCGTAGTAGTTGAGCGTGAACCACAGCCGCGCCGCAAACATGCCGATGCCGTCATCGTAGGCGACGACGAAGGTGTTATCGCCGATACCTGCGGCCTCCATCGCGGCCTTGTAGCGGTCTGGCTTGCCCACCTGCGCAAAGTTCGGGTCGTCCGGGTCGTTGAACTCGTGCACCCAGTCAATGAACACTGCGCCGGGGATGTGGGCCTCGTCGTAGGCCTCGCGCTTGTTGAAGTAATGCGGCGGTGGTTCGGTAGCGGGCAGCACTTTACCGCGAATATCGACGATTCGCAGGTGGTCGTCGTGCAGGTGCTCGGCGAGCCACTCGGTCGTGACGATGCTCATGATGCTTTTTTCTCCTCGTCTTCGCGTGGGCGGAACTTCACCGGCCCGACCTGGTCGGGATAGCGGGCGGTCGGTTGGCGCTGCGCATAATAGTCCTGCAAAATCGCCTCATCGGCGCTGAGGTCGCCGGTGGGCATCATGATTTGCCCGATGCCGCAGGCTTTCCGCTTGTAGTCGATGTGCCCGAGACCAACCGGCACATCGGCTTCGAGGGCCATATAGTAGAAGCCTGTGCGCCAGTAGTCGGTTTTTTCGCGCGTGGATTCTGGCGCAAGAACGAGCATCATATAGTCGCGCTGGCGGAACTCCGCCGCAACCTGACCGACCACCCCGGTCGGCATGTCGCGGTCGACCATGATGCCGCCAGTCCAGCGGGTGGGGTAGCCGATGATGCCTTTGAACAGGCTCACTTTGCCCAACCAATTGAGCCGCACGCCCATCGCATTGCAGGCGAGGATCATGATGATGCCGTCGAAGTTGGCGGTGTGGTACGCCCCAGCGATGACCATTTTGCGTGTGCCCTCTGGCACTGCCCATTCATCGATTTTCCAGCCGATGAGGCGCAGCACGAATCGAGAAAAGTTTTGGGTAAAGCGGGTATTGATGGCATCTGCGCGGTGGGGTTGCCCGATGTCGAACATGTTGCTCACTCTCTCGTTTTTGCGAGCGATTATAGCGCCACTAATCGTCGCCCCACCAGCCCATCAGCGAGGCAAACGCCATCATTACGCCGATGATCGACAACATCCCTGCGAGACAGTGCATGTACAGCGGCATGCCGAGCCAAACGGGTGCCATGCCGATGGGATCAGCCCAGTCGAGGGTGAGCAACTGATAGCTGAGTGCCAACCCGAGCCAGACAACGAGGACCACCGCGATCACCTGCCGCCAGAAGCGGCCCCACGTGCGTGTGTGGGATTCGATAATGCGCCGCCGCGACGTCCCCATGTGCTCGTCGCGCTCGGTCACACGCCACCGAATCCCCCGCACGTCGGTGGTGGTATAGCCACTGTCTTTCGATTGGAGCACACCAATGTACGCCAAAAACTGGATGAGGTAGCCGAGGCCAACCGCCCCAGCGACGACATACCCCAACTGCCGCAGGGCACGCGTGAGTTGCTGGTTGTCGCTGAGTTCGGGGCCGGTAAAAAAGCTGTTGCCAAAATACATAGCCCACACGAGCGCAGCGAAAAAGGCCAACACGAAGGCGATAAACGTTCCCTTGATGATGTGACGCATGCAACCTTGCATCACGACTCTCCACATTGCCTGTCGAAAATGTCGCGCGTGTCTACTATCCTTATTTTAATGTGTTATCTCACCCAGGAGAGGAAAATTCCCGATGACGACGATCAAACGTATTGCGGTGCTCACCAGTGGTGGCGACGCCCCCGGCATGAACGCAGCCATCCGTGCGGTGACACGAACTGCCCTGGTGAAAGGCTGGGAGGTCTTCGGCGTGATCGGCGGCTATCGTGGCCTGATGCAAAACGAGTTTCGTCAACTCGACATGCTCAGCGTCGCCGGGATTATCCAGCTTGGTGGTACGGTGCTGGGCAGTGCGCGCGCGCCGGAGTTCAAAGAAGTAGCGGGACGGGAAAAGGCCCTGGGGCACCTCGCTGCGCAGGGCATCGACGCGCTGGTGGTCATCGGTGGGAACGGGTCGCAGGCCGGGGCGAATGCGCTACACGAGATGGGCTTCTCGGTGGTGGGCGTGGCGTCGACTATCGACAACGACCTGGTCGGCAGCGACATCACCATTGGGGTGGATACCGCATTGAATATCGCGATGGAAGCTGTCGACCGGCTGAAAACCACTGCGGTGAGCCACCGGCGGGCGTTTCTCGTCGAGGTGATGGGGCGCGACAGTGGCTACCTCGCGCTGATGACGGGGCTGGCCGCCGGGGCCGTGTCGATTGTGATCCCGGAGCGCGAACTGTCGCCGGAGCAGGTTTCGGCGCAACTGGTGGAGGCATACGACAACGGTAAAGCACACGGTCTCGTGGTGGTGGCCGAGGGGTGCAGCCGCGACGCGCAGACCCTCGCGGACACGCTGAAGGATATGGAACCACAGCCCGGTTACCCCGTGCGTGTGACGAAGCTCGGCCATGTGCAGCGCGGGGGCATCCCGGTGGCGAGTGACCGCCTGCTGGCGACGCGCCTTGGCGCTGCGGCTACCGAACAGCTAGCAGCAGGCAACAGCGGTGTGCTGGTGGGGCGCATTCGCGGGGAAATCATGACGACACCGTTGCCGGAGGTGGTGGGCAATCATAAACCGCTGGATCTGAGCCTGCTGGAGTTGGCATACATCCTCGCAGACCCCACGCCAGACACACCGACGATCCTGGGGTAGTGGGTTAAGCCCGCACTCACCAAAGTCGGCTAACATCGCAGAAATGTAATTGGAGACATCCGCCATCATGGAACTACCGTTGTTTCCGTTGAACACAGTGCTGTTCCCGGGTATGCCGCTCAGCCTACACATCTTCGAAGAGCGTTACAAAGAGATGATTAACCGTTGCATTACGGAGCGCATCCCGTTTGGTGTGGTGCTCATCGAAAGCGGGACCGAGGCACTCGGCCCGTTGGCGCAGCCGTACAGCATCGGCTGCACCGCAAAGATCACACAGGTGCAGCCGCTTACGCAGGGGCGTATGAACCTCGTGGCAATCGGCGATAAGCGCTTCCGCATTCAAACGCTGGATGTCGATACCAAGGCGTACCTACAAGGTGAGGTCGAAGCGGCGCCGATGCGCAAGAGCACGCCGGAGGTGCTGCAAGCGGCGGGTGGCAAGCTGCGCCCGTATGTGGTGCGCTACCTGGAAATACTGGCGCAGGCAGGTGATGTGCAGTTCAATGCGAGCCAACTGCCTACCGACCCGCTGGAACTGGCAAACCTGGCGGCCTTCTTGTTGCGGGTAGAGCCGGACCAGAAGCAAGCTCTGCTGGAAGCGGAGACGACGGGCAAGTTCGTGAATGCGGTGAGCCAACTGTATGCGCGCGAAAATGCGCTGATGGAGATTATGGTTGAACAGAGCGGCGACGACCCGCAACCGTTTTCTCCCAACTAGACAGCGGGCGCAGCCTGTTATACAATTTGCCCGCGAATAGACGTAAGCGACGCGCCCCTGTGGGGCGCGGTTTGCTGAGAGGAGCCGATGATGCCGAATAAGCGCAAAATCACCAACAAGAAGCCCATGTACGGCAACAATCGCCCCTTCTCGTTGAAGGCCACCCGCACCCGCCAGGAACCGAACCTCCAGTGGAAGCGCATTTATGTGCCGTCGCTGGGGCGCGCCGTCCGCGTGAAGGTATCGGCGCGGGAGTTGCGCACGATCGATAAGATCGGCCTGCTGGCTTTCTGCAAGAAGCGCGGCATCGATGTCGCCAAGCTCTAATTGGGCAGACAGTCAATAAGCGCCTCATCGTGGGGCGCTTTTTGATTCTAGAGGGTGCTATACTGGTGGTAGCCCAATTCTTGCGATAACCTCCGCTTCGTCTTATACAATATCACGCTGACGGGTGAAACCGTTTGCGCTTGCTCCCCTGCCCTGTTAAAACTCTCCCGTGATAGACGACACCAGACAACCAAGGAAACCGAAACGATGAAACCTGTGATGCTGATTATCCTCGATGGTTGGGGGATGCGCACGAACACCGAAGGCAATGCCGTTTTCCGGGCGAACACACCCAACTGGGACACCTGGATATCCACGTTGGAACGGAGCGTGCTCGATGCGTCGGAGGAGGCGGTGGGCCTCATCCCCGACCAGATGGGCAACAGTGAGGTGGGCCACCTGAACCTCGGCGCGGGGCGCGTGGTGTACCAGGACATCAGCCGCATCAACAACGCGATTGCCGAAAACACCCTCGGCGACATGGACGAAATCCAGAAGACGCTGAGCGCGGTTAAGGCGAGCGGCGGCAACTTGCACCTCATCGGCCTGCTGGGTGATGGCGGTGTGCACAGCCATCAGGACCACATGTACGCGCTGCTGGACATCACGAAGGCGGCGGGCGTGAACCCGGTGGTGCACGTCATCACCGACGGGCGCGACACCCCCACCCAAAGCGGCATCGGCTACGCGCGCCAACTGGTGGAGTACATCGCGGACAACGATCACGGGCGAGTGGCGACGTTGAGCGGTCGGTATTATGCGATGGACCGCGATAAGCGCTGGGAACGCACCCAAAAAGCCTACGACGCGATGGCCTACCGTGAGGCGGAGGACAACGCGCCGGACCTCATTGCGGCGATCCAACAAAGCTACGACAACGAGGTTACGGATGAATTTATCATCCCGGTGACGATCGGGGATGCGCCGGGCATCGAGCCGGGGGATGCGATTATCTTTTACAACTTCCGTGCCGACCGCATGCGACAGATTGTGCGGGCGTTTACCGGCGAGGCAATCGACGGGTTCGGGGGCAAGCCGGTCGAGGATTTGCACCTGCTGACGTTCACGGTGTATGAGGATGATTTGCCGGTGAGCGTGCTGTTCGACAAGGAAATCCTCAAGAACACGCTGGGCGAGGTCATCAGTAACGCAGGGCTGAAGCAGTATCACACTGCGGAGACGGAGAAGTACCCGCACGTGACGTTCTTCTTCAACGGGCGCAACGAAGACCCGTTCGACGGCGAGGACCGCGAAATCGTGCCGTCGCCGAAGGTCGCGACGTATGACTTGCGGCCAGAGATGAGCGCAGAGGAACTCACCCAGAAGACACTGGAGCGCATCGAAGCGGGTGGGGATGCGTTTATTCTGCTGAACTTTGCCAACCCGGATATGGTCGGGCATACGGGGTCTTTGGAGGCGGCGATCGCGGCGTGTGAGAAAGTGGACGACTGCGCGGGGCGGCTCGTGGAGGCGATACGCGCGAAGGAGGGCACGGTCATCGTGACGGCGGACCACGGCAACTGCGAGCGGATGATCGAACTGGCGACGGGCGACACGCACACCTACCACACGACGAACCCGGTCGCGCTGGTGGTGGTCGGTGAGGGGTACTATCGGCTGCGCCCGCGCGGCAAGCTGGCCGATGTCGCGCCGACGGTACTGCATCTGATGGGCATCGCGCAACCTGCCGAAATGACCGGGCGCACGCTCATCGAGTTTGGGCACACCGGGCAATAACAGCAGCCCACAAGCGGGATCAAACACTTCCTTAGATAAGGGCCGGTTCGATGGCGATTCTACTGGGGTTAACGACGGCGCTGGGCTGGGGCACGGCAGCGTTTCTGGGGCGGTTTACCAGCCGTGCCATCGGGGCACCGAGTGCGATGTTATTCTCGCAGCTATCTGGATTTGTGATTATTCTCGCTTATCTCATCGTCACGGGTGAACTGGTCTTGCGCGCTTCGGCGTTGGCGTGGGAGTGGTGGCTGCTAGGGTTGCTAGCGGCGGGCTTCCACACCTTCGGCCTATTGATGACCTTCCGCGCGTTGGAGGTCGGGGTACTCTCGGTCGTCACACCGATTGCCGGAAGTTCGGCGGCGATTACGGTACCGCTGTCGTTGATGAGCGGTGAGCGCATCACTGTGTTAAACGGCATCGGCATGGTGCTGGCCGTGTTGGGGGTCGCGTTAGCCGCCCGCAAACCGAGCGATCCGAACAGCGAGTCGGGGAGTTTGGCGCAAGGGGTGGCCTTCGCCCTGTTTTCGATGGTGTCGATGGGGGTTTGGTTTTGGGTGTTGGGGTTCCAGATTGCGCCACGGTTGGGCAGTTCGTTGCCGGTGATGCTGGTGCGCATCAGTGGGGTGATGTGGCTATCGATGTTTTTCTTCGTGGCGGGCAAGCAGTCGGCGTTGCGACTGCCCAATGCAGGTGATTGGGGCATCCTTATCGTGCAGGTGGTGCTGGCGACGATGGCATTCATCGCGAACATTACGGCCTACTCGTTCGGGAATGTGAGCACACAAAGCGTGTTCGCGTCGCTGAATAGCGCTGTCGCGGTGATGTTGGGCGTGGTGTTCCTACGAGAGCCGGTCACGCGTACGCAAACGATCGGTATCGTGCTGGTGCTCATCGGCATCGTGCTGCTTAGCGCACAGCTTTGACAATACCGTTTTCATCGCAGACAGAGCAGACAGAAAGGACATCGCGTGCGGTACAAAATCAACGGAGAAATTGCGCAGCAGGTTCTCATGGAACTTGACCGGGATGAGTGGGTTTGGGCAGCCAACGGCTCGCTGATGGGCTACGGGGGCGGCATCGATTGGCGCTTGCGGGTGCCGGGCGGCCTGGGCGGCGCGCTGAAGCGCTCGTTTGCGGGCGAGGGCGTGTCGCTGACGTACATCGAATCGAAGGAAGCGGAGCAATTGCTCCTGCTCACCTCCAACCAACCCGGCAAAATCATCCCGTGGAGCTTGCAAGATGACGGCCCCGTAATTACCACACGCGGGTCGTTCCTCGCGGCGTGGGGGCCAAACATCGACATTACAGTGACGGTGGCGAAGCGCGCCGGGGCGGCGTTCTTCGGCGGGGCGGGGTTGTTTTTGCAGCGCATTAGCGGCACCGGCACTGTGTTGATCCACGGCAGCGGCGACTTTTTCCAGCGGAACTTACCCGCTGGTCAAAGCCTGACGGTGAGCACGGGCAACCTCGCCGCCTTTGCCGACAGCGTCGATTACAACATTCGGGGTGTGGGCGGCTGCCGCAAAATGCTGTTTGGCGGTGAAGGGCTGTTCATGACGCAACTGAACGGGCCGGGGCGTGTGCTGCTGCAAACGCTCAAACGTACGCCGACAGTATCGGGTTCGCGTTCGAGCGGCTGAGTGGGCGGCACCGGAGGTGGGCGGTATAATCGCCGGGTGAACAAATGTTTATCGTGGCAATTTTGTACAGGAACCGCCCATGCCCATCAATATTTTGGCCCCCAACGACCCGGCGCTAAACGCCTACGCTACCGCGCTCGATGAACAAAACCCAGACGACATCAAGCTGTACATCGTGCCGTTTGCCGAGTACCGCGCGGCACTCGACGAAACGCTGAATGCGCCGGTGTCGACGTATGAGGTGGTGTTCGTGCCGGGCCACCTGTGGATACCGGAACTCGCCGCCGCTGAAAAACTGCTGCCACTCAACGATATTATGGGCGCACTACCCGCCGAAGTTGAGGCTTACCAGGCGAGTACCCTGCTATCCCACGTTGTGGATGAGGCAGAATACGACGGTGCGCAGTACATGCTGCCACTGTTCAGCGATGGGCACATCCTGTTTTACAACCCGAAGCAGGTGAGCATCTCCACCAACATTGTCGACCCGAGCACGATGTTGTCACTTGCGCAGTCGATTCGTCCGCACAAAAACACGCTCGCGCTGAAGGCGCACCCGGCGGAAATCTTCCTCGACTTTTTGCCATATCTGCTACAGGCCAGCGGCAACATCCTCGACGAGAACAACCAGCCGACGTTCAACAACCCGGCGGCAATTAAAGCGTTGGAAGATTACGCGGCGCTGGCGCAGTTCGGGCCGCCGAATACGCACGAGTTCGGTAACGAGGAAATCGCTGAGACGATGATCCAGGCGACGGTGGCGATGACGGTCACGTGGGGTGGGCAGGCCGCGCCGATTTTTTTGAGGGACGAGACGCTCGCACCGCAGACGTACAAGGCGGCGGTTTTCACGACCCCTTGGAACGCGACGTGGGGTGCGGCTATCCCTACGAATTTGCAGAACCCGGTGCAGCGAAATGCCCTCAAGGGCCTGCTGCGCTTGAACCAACCGTCGATGGATGGGCGTGTGCTCACGGCAGCGGGCAGCCCGATACGGTCGACGACGTATACCAAACAGGCGATGAAGCAGTATCCGTGGTTGGCGGCGCAGCGGGTGATGCTAGACCGCGCGGTGATGTTGCCGAAGCTGCCGCAGATCGGCGCGGTGTTGGGCACCTTCTACGACAACGTGTATCAGGCGTTCCGTGGGAAGAAACCGGCGGAAATCGCGCTGGCCGATACCGAAGCCGCCGTACTGAAAGTCTTCGAAGCCTGAGCGATGACCAACCACGATTTGATGGTCCGTGCGGCGTGGATGTACTATCACGACGACCTCACCCACGCGCAAATCGCGGCGAAGTTGCACCTCAGCCGGGTGAAGGTGACACGGTTGCTGAAGCGCGCCCGCGAACAGGGCATCGTGGAAATCCGTGTGTTGCAGCCCATGCCGCCAGACCTCGAAATGAGCCGCACAATCGAGGCGGCGTTTGGCCTACAACAGGCGCTCGTTGTTCCGGTGGGCGGGGTCGCGCGGGCGGCTGCCGATTCGCTACTGTACGGCCTCGCCGACGGCGATTTCATCGGCTTCGGGTGGAGCCGCAACGTGAGCAGCCTCGTGGAGCATATCGTGCCACAGCCCAACCCGTGCGACTGCACCATTATTGATCTGGTGGGGAGTATGCTCGGCAAGGCGAACCCGTATAGCATCAGCGCGCGGGTGGCCGATTTGCTGCAAGCCCGGTTGATGCCGCTGGCGGTGCCGGTGGTCGTCAGCAGTGCGACCGCGCACAAGACGCTGCTCGCCGAACCGGGCATCGAGGAAACGCTGTCGGCGGCAGGGCAGTGCAAAACAGCGTTCGTGGGCGTGGGGGAAGCTGCCCGAACGAGCACCCTCGTCGAGATCGATTTTTTGCCGGCCCCGACGATGGACACATTGCGGTCACGCGGCGCGGTCGGTGAGATGCTGATGCGCTTCTTCGACATTGATGGGCGGCCTGTACAGCACGAAACCGACGACCGCATCATCGGCCTGACGTGGGAGGGGCTACAAAATATCCCGAATGTGGTGCTGGTGGCACAGGGTTCGCACAAGGCCCACGCCCTGCTCGGTGCGCTGCGGAGCGGCATACCGGGGACGCTGATCACGGATATGCCGACGGCGAATGCGCTGCTGGAAATGCTTTGACTTTTGATGGGCGTGATGCTATTCTCAAGCCAATTCTTTCTGAACCGATGTATTCAAATGAACAATTGTTCACCGATAGTCGACACCCCAAATGTTCAATGAGTGTTATTGAGGCCCCATTATGCTAAGCAACGGTTTCAACGGATATGCCAACGGTGACCCGACCACCCACGCGCAACAAATCGCGGATAGTGTACGGATGCGCGTGTTCGAGCATGTGCTGCAAAACAACGGCGGCTACCTTAGCCAGGCGTGCTCATCTGCGGAGACGCTAGCCGCACTGTACACAATGGTCATGAAGCTCGGCCCAAGCCAGGCTCCGCTGATGCCACAGCCCTTTAGTGGTGTGCCGGGTGCCGATAACCCGGACTTCTTCAACGGGGGCACGTACAACGGCCCGCAGGCCCCCCACCTCGATCGGTTTATCTTCTCGCCAGCGCATTATGCGCTGGTGTTGTACGCCGTGCTCATCGAAGTGGGGCGTTTATCGCCGAACGCGCTGGACCTCTTCAACAAGGACGGCGGCACCATCGAAATGATCGGCGCGGAGCACTCCCCCGGCATCGAAACGACAACCGGTTCGTTGTCGCAGGCCATCAGCCAGGCGGGGGGTATCGCGCTCGCCCGCAAGATGAAGGGCGACACCGGGCGCGTGTGGGTTTACATGTCTGATGGTGAGTTGCAAGAGGGCCAAACCTGGGAGGCCGTGCAGGCGATGGCATGGTATGGGTTGGACAATGTCGGCATCTTCATCGATATGAACGGGCAGCAGTGCGACGGCGCGATGGACACGGTGATGAACATCGAACCGGCGGCGGCACGCTTCGAGGTGTTTGGTGCGCGCGTCTTCGAGGTGGATGGCCACGACATCGCGGCGTTGTACCACCCCACCACGCTGGAGCCGGATGGTCGCCCGTTGGTGGTGCTCGCACGGACGGACCCGACGCGGGGCATCCCGTTGTTGAAGGAACGTGCACCCAAGCTGCACACCGTCAAATTTAAGAGTGATGCCGAGCGCGAGCGCTATCACCTCGCGTACCTGATGATCAAACGGATGACCGACGCCAAGCGCGAAAACCGCGATGTCGCGAAGATCGAAATGGATGTGAGCACGCTCGACGCGCTGTACGGGATGATCAACTCACTCAGGCAGTGGCGCGAGAATGCCCAGGCGAAGACACGCGGCCTACAACTGCTGAGCCTGGATTTGGACGAGTTCGATCGTATTTTGAATAGCGCCCTGGAGGACGAATAATCATGGCAGAGATGGTACGCCGCCCCCACGTCAACAACTTCATCAAGTGGTCTGCGGATAAGCCGGAAGTGGTCGTCCTCGCTGCCGACCTCACCAACTCGTGCGAGGTCGGTGACTGGCGCGACACCTACCCGGATCGCTTCTTCAGCATGGGCATGGCCGAACAGAATATGATGGGCTTCGCGGCAGGGTTGGCCCGCGAGGGCTTCGAGCCGAGGATACAAACTTTAGAGGTGATTATCTATCGCCGCCCCTACGACCAACTCGCGATGTCCATTGCCTACCCGAACCTGAAGGTGCGCTTCATGGGGTTTCTGCCGGGCATCACGACACCCGGCGGTGTGACGCACCAGGCCATCGAGGATATTTCGATCATGCGGGCCACGCCGAACATGACCGTGCTGGAAACCGGCGACGCGACGGAGGTCGAAACGGTGATCGATGTGGCGCACAATATCGATGGGCCGGTGTATGTGCGCTTTCTGCGCGGCGATATCCCGCGCCTGTTCCCCAAAGATGAGCCGATGGTGCTCAACCGGGGGCGTGTGCTCAGCCGAGGCGACGATGTGACGATCATCACGGCGGGCATCACCACCGAGGAAGCCATGCGCGCCACGGGTGCCCTCGAAGCGAAGGGGGTTTCGATCCATCACCTGCACATCAGCACGCACAAGCCGTTCACCGACCCGCAGATTCTCGAAGCCATCGAAGCGGCGCGGTATGGCGTCGTCACGCTGGAAAACCATACGATTGTGGGCGGCCTCGGTAGTGCCGTCGCCGAGGTGATGGCCGAGCACGGCGTCGGTAAGCGGCTGGTTCGGCTGGGCCTGAACGACAAGTACGCCCACGGGGCCAGCAAAGCGCACCTCATGAAGGAGTACAACCTCGATGCGGCGGCGCTCGTCAAGGGTGTGGAGAAGCTGGTGGGCCAGCGACTCGGCATTACAGAAGATGACCTGACATCGGTACGGGTTCAGGAGACCTTCTCGGCAGCCAAGGCCGACGCACTATGACGTTGCCGGAACGCCCAACGGTTGCCGGCCTCAGTGGCGAGCGCTTCCATGTGATATACCATGTGGTGGCAGACGACCCCACAGACGCCGACAAACGCGCTTTTGCCATCGCTGTGGAGCAAACGATCGAGTTCCCGGCGGAACTCGCCCCGGCAGGCGACATCACCGACCAGGTTATCGGGCAAGTGGAGGGGGTCGCCCCCCTCCCCGATGGCCGCTACGAGGTCGTCATCAGCTATGCGAACGAAATCGCCGGGCCAGACCTGGTGCAATTTCTGAACGTCGTTTTCGGCAATGTGAGCATTCTACCGGGTGTGAAGCTGCACCGGCTGAACCTCCCGCCCAGCAAACTCGCCGATTTCAAGGGGCCGCGCTTCGGTCGTGTGGGCGTCCGCGAGACTGTGGGCGTGCACGGGCGCGCGCTGATGTGCAGCGCGCTCAAGCCGATGGGCCTTTCCTCGCAAATGCTGGGCGATATGGCGTACAAGTTCGCCATCGGTGGCCTGGACCTCATCAAAGATGACCACGGCCTGGTGAATCAGGTGTTTTCGGATTTTCAGTCGCGGGTGGCGGCGTGTGCGTCGGCAGTGACGAAGGCCAACGCCGAGACCGGACTTAACTGCCTGTACCTGCCGAACGTGACCGCCCCGGCGGACAAAGTCCACGAGTTTGCGACGTTCGCGGCGGAGGCGGGCGCTGGCGGCCTGTTGATTTGCCCTGGCCTCACGGGCTTCGATGCGATGCGGCGCATCGCCGATGATGACAGCATCGATTTGCCGGTGATGAGTCATCCGTCGTTTTACGGCAGTATGGTGATAAGCCCACACGTGGGGTTCAGCCACTATGCGCTGTACGGGCAGCTTCAGCGGCTGGCGGGGGCCGATATGAGCGTATACCCCAACTTCGGCGGGCGCTTCTCGTTTTCGGAAGATGAGTGCCGCACCATCGTCAATGCGACAGGTGACGACATGGGCCACCTGAAGCCGATTTTCCCGGCACCGGGTGGTGGCATGACGATGGAAAAGGTGCCGAAGATGAACGCGTTCTATGGTGAGGATGTGGTGTACCTCGTTGGGGGTGGGCTGCATCGCCATAGTGCAGACCTCACCGAGAATGTCCGGTTTTTCATGGGGCTTATCGCGACATAGCTTGCTTAGGTGCATGGGGGGTGAGCTTGCCCCCTGTGTCTTGCGGACGGGAAAACCATCGATCTGAAACAATCTTTCAGCTAATCCCTTGACATGACGCTGGCTTTCACGTATTTTTAACGTAAGTTGTTAAGTAGCACAAAAATATTCGAAATCGGCGCGATTCTCGCAGTGTTGTTTCGCGACCTGAAAATTACTTTCAACTTTTGGGTGGCTTTATTGTGGCGAAATACATTCAGCAGTCCCCACTCGACATGATTCATAACACGCTAGAGAGCCTGTCCACCGCAGAGCGCAAGGTTGCGGAGTTTGTGCTGGAAAACGCTGCCGTCGTCGCGACATCGACCGTTTCGGATACCGCAGCGGCGGCGGGCGTCAGCGAGGCGACCGTGGTGCGATTCTGCCGGTCGGTGGGCTATCGGGGCTATCTCGATTTTCGGTTTGCGCTCACACAGATGCTCGGGGACCCGATGCACTCACTGAACGCGGAAATTCAGCCGACGGATGGCATCGAGCAAATAGCGGAGCACACCATCTACGCGACGCTGGCTTCCCTGCGCGACACGCTCAATCTCATCGACCTTGAGCAAATGGAAACAGCAGTCGCAGCGGCGAAGGCAGCGCGTTACATTCTTATCGTCGGTGTGGGGACATCGGCGCCGTTTGCGACCGACCTGTACAACAAACTCATTCGGCTGGGGCTGCACTGCGAAGCCATCCTCGACCCGTACATTCAACTCACGCGGGCGGCCTTGCTCACCTCGGAGGATATGCTGATCGCGCTGACGCACTCCGGCGCGTCCATCGAACCGGTGGATACGATGCGCCACGCAAAAAAACAGGGTGCGACCACCCTCGCGATTACGGGCACGGTGCCCTCGCCGATTACCGCGCACGCGGACATCGTGCTGCAATACGACGCGCGTGAAACGCGCCTGGAACCGCTGATCGCGCGCATTGCGCAGTTGGCGGTGTGCGATATTTTCTTCCTCGCGCTCACGATGCAGGACATCGTGCGGGCAGATGAGAACGAGAAGAAGATATGGGAACTTGTCATCACTCTAGTTGAGGGCGACGACCCCACGCCGTGATGAACTTTCGACACGACTGAGTCAATACATTGGAGGCCGACCACCCACCGACTAGCCGACCCACCCCCGTTACCTAAAAAACGCTATTGCTTCGCTTTAGGAGACAAGAATGATTACGCAGCTACACCCCGCAAAAAATAAGACTCGTTTAGCCGTCGCCCTGGTGCTTGTTTTTGCACTGATGAGCGTCCTTATCCCGAGCACCGTCGCGCAGGATGTACCCGAGGCCTTCGCTGGCGACGCCGCCCCTACCGTCATTGTCGTTCGTCAGTTGGCCGATGGCGCGTTCATGAGCCGCTACCTCGCCGGTGCGGGTGCGATGGCCGAAGAACTCGGCATCGAATGGAAGGAATTCAACGCGCGCGGCGACAGCGCCGAGATGGTCACCCAGCTTGAGAATGCCATCAGCGAACAGCCGGACGGTATTCTCATCAGCCATGGCGCAACCGAGGCGATTACCAACCTCATCAACGATGCGGTGGACCAGGGTATCGCCGTGGCGACCTTCGACACGGTCGTCGATAACCCCGCCGTGCCGGAAATCGAGCAGGACGACCTGCGCATTGGCCTCGAACTCATGCGGCATGTGGCCCTCGAAAAGCGTGGTGAGGCCAACCTGATTTACCTCAACATCCTCGGTATACCGCCGCTGGATAAGCGCGACCGCAGTTACCAGAACTTCCTGTGGCGCTTCCCTGGCATCAACGAGGTGGTGATGGCCGGTGCGCTGACCGAATCGACCGCTGCGGATACGCAAACGCGGATGGAAGCGTTGCTCGGTGAATACCAGGAGACGGATGTCGTCGTGGCGATGTGGGACGAACTCGCGAAGGGGGCCGTGCGCGCGATCAACCAGGCCGGGTTGAACGAGTTCATCGATGTGTATGCGGTGGACATCTCCGACGAGAACATCCAGCTGATGCGTGAGGATGGCAGCCCGTGGGAAGCCGTCGTCGCGACCGACCCGTTCAATGCGGGCCGCGTGGGCATGCGCACGACAGCCGCGCTCATCGGCGACTCGGACCCGGGCAAGTTCATCCTCATCGAGCCGTCGCTCATCACGCGCGACTTCCTGCTGGAAAACGACGTGACCAACATGGACGAACTCGTCGAGGCGATGCCCGCCCTCGGTGAAAGCGACCTGTCGTGGTTCCCGTGGATGGAAACCGTGATCGCCGAAAATGGCTTCGACGCGCCGATGATCGCCTCCGGTGGTGGTGACGACATGGCGATGTCTGGCTCGGTTGTGCCCGCCGACCTGTCGGCATTCGCGGACGTGGAACTGCCGGAAGCCTTCACGGGCGATGAAGCACCCAGCGTCATCGTGGTTCGCCAGTTGGCCGACGGCGCGTTCATGAGCCGCTACCTCGCCGGTGCTGGCTCGATGGCCGAGGAACTCGGCGTGGAATGGAAGGAATTCAACGCGCGCGGCGACAGCGCCGAGATGGTCACGCAACTTGAGAACGCCATCAGCGAGCAACCCGATGCGATTCTCATCAGCCACGGTGCGACCGAGGCAATTACGAACCTCATCAACGATGCGGTGGAGCAGGGCATTGCCGTGGCGACCTTCGACACGGTCGTCGATAACCCGAACGTGCCGGAAATCGAGCAGGACGACCTGCGCATCGGTTTCGAGGTGATGAAGAGTGTGGCGCTCGACACCAGCGGCGAAGCCGAACTCATCTACCTGAACATCCTCGGTATACCGCCGCTGGATAAGCGCGACCGCAGTTACCAGGACTACCTGTGGCGCTACCCTGGCATCAACGAGTTAGTGATGGCCGGTGCGCTGACCGAATCGACCGCTGCGGACACGCAAACGCGGATGGAAGCGCTGCTCGGTGAATACCAGGACACGACGGTCGTGGTTGCGATGTGGGACGAACTCGCGAAGGGGGCCGTGCGCGCGATTAACCAGGCCGGGCTGAACGAGTTCATCGATGTGTATGCGGTGGACATCTCCGACGAGAACATCCAGCTGATGCGCGAAGATGGTAGCCCGTGGGAAGCCGTCGTCGCGACCGACCCGTTCAATGCGGGCCGCGTGGGGATGCGCACGGCGATTGCGCTCATCGGTGGTGAAGACCCCGGCAAGTTCCTGCTCATCGAGCCGTCGGTGATTACGCGTGAGTTCCTGCTAGAGAACGACGTGACCAACATGGACGAACTCGTGGAAGCCATGCCGCAACTCGGCGAGGCGGACATCGCCTACTACGACTGGATGTTCCGCTTGATGCTGGAAAACGCCAGCTAACCCAATTCGACGTTGGACCGTCCGGGCGAAAGCTCGGGCGGTTCGACCTTTAGACGAAACACGAACTTATGTCACTGAAAGCAATCGGACTCGGCAAGCAGTTTCCTGGTGTGGTCGCGCTCGCCGATATGAGCATGGAAGTTCCCAGCAGCAGTGTGATGGCGTTGGTCGGCGCGAACGGCGCTGGCAAAAGCACGCTCATCAAGATTTTGACCGGGTACTACAGCCACTACGAAGGCGCTATCGAAGTCGACGGCGCGCCTGCGAACATCCATCGCCCGTCGGATGCACGGCGTGAGGGTATTCAGGCGGTGTACCAAGAGGTGGATACGGTGCTGGTGCCGAACCTTACCGTGGCCGAGAACCTGCTGCTCATCGAAACGGTGCAGGACACCAGCCATCGCTTCATGAACTGGGGGGCGATGAACAAACGCGCCCGCGAGTTCCTGGCGGATATGCACCTCGACATCGACCCGAAGCGGCGCGTGGAAGAACTGGTGCTGCACGAAAAGCAGATGCTCGTCATTGCGCGGGCGGTGCACCAACAGGTGAAGTACCTCATCTTCGACGAACCGACGACCTCGCTGAGCCTGCGCGAAGTCGATCAACTTTTTGCGGTCATCGAGCGGTTGAAGGGCGAGGGTATCGGCATTATCTACATTTCGCACCGCCTGGCCGAAGTTCGGCGGATCGCGGATGACATCACGATACTGCGTGGGGGTCGTAAGGTGGCGCACTTCCCCGTGAGCGAGTTCGATGTAGGCCGCATCTCGGAGGCGATGCTGGGCGCGCCCGTGACCGAAGCCTTCCCGCCGAAGAAGCAAATGGCGACCGACCATGTGATGCTCGATGTGCGCGGACTCAACCGCAAGAAGGTGCTGCACGACCTCAACTTTCGGGTGCAACAGGGCGAGATTCTCGGGGTGGCCGGGCTGGTGGGCGCAGGCAAAACCGAACTCATGCGTGCGATTTTCGGCGCAGACCCCATCGATAGCGGCACCGTCAGTGTAGACGGCGCAATGCAAACGATCAAATCGCCGAACGAGGCCGTGGAGGCGGGCATTTATCTCGTGCCGGAGGAACGGCGTTCGCAGGGTGTCATCGTCGAAGACCCGATCCATCGCAACATGTCGCTGCCGTTTCTTCAGCAGTTCGCGTGGGCGACGGGCCTCATGCGGCGCGCGAACGAACTCGTGAATGCGAACAAGATCGCGGGCGATGTGGGCCTCACGCCGCCGAACATCCACCAGTTGGTGAAGAACCTCAGCGGCGGCAACCAACAGAAGGTCGCCATCGGCAAGTGGTTTGGCAAGCAGCCCAAGGTGATGCTGTTCGATGAGGCCACGCAGGGCATCGATGTGCGGGCGAAGCGCGATGTGTACGAACTCGCGCAGGGCCTATGCGAACATGCGGCTGTGATCTACGCGTCGTCGGACATCGACGAGGTGGTGGGCGTGGCGAACCGCATCATCGTGATGAAGGACGGGACCATCGTCGCCGAACTGGGCGAGGACGAACTCGACCGCAACCTCATTCTGGAGTACGCCACGGGCGCACGTCGGCGCGACGGGACGCTCACCGAAACCGAAACAACAGAAGTCAACAGGAGCTAAGCGCAGCATGGCGAATGTAGCCCAACAACCCGCACCGCGCGTCGGGCAAACCGACCGGGTGCGCGAACTTATCCTCAATTTTGTAATCAAGTATGGTATGCTCGTCGCAATCGTCGCCGTAATCGCGTATTTCACGGCTGTGACGGATACCTTTTTAACCTCGACGAACCTGCTGAACATCATTCGTTCGTCGTCGATTTTGATTATCGCGAGCATCGGCGTGACGCTGTCGGTGGCGGTGGGCGGCTTCGATGTGTCGGTGGGGTCGGTGGCCAGCCTGTCATCGATGCTCAGCATTGCGCTGATGGTGATATGGGAGTGGAACTGGATTCTGGCTATCGGTGCAGGTGTGATCGTGGGCGCGGTGATCGGTGCGATCAACTCGTTTTTGATCATTCGCCTGCACATCCCCGATTTGCTCGCGACGCTGGGTATGCTCTACTTTGCCGATGGGCTGCACCGGGTCATCACACAGGGCGAGGCGGCGGCATTCGGGATGCGCAACCCGTGGTCGCCGGATGGGGCCACCACTGAGGGTGTTATCCCCGATGTGTTCGACCAACTCGGCGGCGGCCAAATTTGGGCGGGCGAAGTCCCCCCTGCTATCGTGAACGTCTTCCCGCCGGATTTTTTCTTCCGTGGGAATATTTTCCAGGGCTTGCCCATCGCGGTAATTTTCATGCTAATCATCGCGGTGATCTTCCACATCTTTTTGCAGTACACGCGCTGGGGCCGCATGATGTATGCTGTCGGGAGCAATCAGGAGGCCGCGCGCCTGTCTGGTATCCCGGTGAATCGTATTCGGCTGATGGCATATGTGATGAGTGGCACCCTGGCCGCGATTGCGGGCATCGTGCTGGCATCGCGGACGGGGCGCGGCGCGATCGGCGCGGGTGGCGATTTGCTGCTGGACGGCGTCGCGGCGACGTTCTTCGGTTTTGCGGTGCTGGGCACGCGGCGTGCAAACGTCTTCGGCACCGTTGTGGGTGCGCTGTTCGTCGGCATTTTGTTGAACGGCCTGACGAAACTCGGTATCGCAGACTACTACCAGGACGTAATTAAGGGCGCAGTGCTGATTTCGTCGCTGGCGTTGAGCTTCTTCTTCTTCCGTCAGCGGGATTAACCCTACCTATCTCGTTGGCCAACGGATTCGGGCGAGGCATGGCGAAGGGCAGTGTCTACGCGTCCCTCGCCCCTACACAAGCTTGGCGCTAACCCTTATTGAACTTAGATTTTGATATATCAAGGACAACCAAACATGACTACACAAACCACAACCGATTACTACCCACTCGACGAAAAAACCGTCATCGACTACATCCGTGCGCGCGCAGAACTGGCGTCGCACTTCGAGCAGGGCGAACCACTCACGGCGGAGGAAGTGGGCGATGGCAACCTGAACCTTGTGTTTAAGGTGCGGGCGGAGGCGGACCCGAAGCGCACCATCGTGATCAAGCAGGCATTGCCCTACGTGCGTCTCGTCGGCGAAAGCTGGCCGCTTTCCATCGACCGGGCGCGCATCGAGGCGATGCCCTACGCACCCACTACGAGCTGTGCCCGCAGCACAC
>CAYSVE010000017.1:0-23391 GCA_964434365.1 uncultured Anaerolineaceae bacterium
AACGCCCGTCCTTATTCTGTAAGAAAATTTCGTGCCCCCCGAGTGCCGCGTGTCGTTCGTCATGCTCCACGACAAGGTGTGACCCCTTCGTGCCGCCGATGAAGTTCGTCTCGCGAGACATATTCTTGTTCGCATGGTCGATCCACGGCCCCGCCGCGTTGATGACCAGGTGCGGCTTCACATCGAAGGTTTCGCCCGTGAGTTCATCCTTCAACGTCAGTGTATCGCCACCGCCGCCCGCTGCACTCACATAGTTCATAGCGCGCGCATTCGGGTTGTTTTGTTCGGCGTCGGTAATCAGTTCGATGCAGATGCGCTCCGGGTAGGGCATCCAGGCGTCGTAGTACGTCGCCGTCGCGATGATCTCCGGGTTCAAACCCGGGAAGCGGGCCAGCGACTTATCCTGGCTCATGAAGTGGTGGTTCGGCATACTCTTGCCGATAGACGCAAACGCATCGTACATCATCAAACCCACCTTGATGATAAACGCACCACGCTCCGCAGGCTTCGATGACCAACCCAGGAACTTGAGCGGGGCATTCAGGGCACCGCTCAGCCACTTGAAGATCGGAATCGTCGTTGGCAGCGGATGCACATAATGCGGGGCGTTCTTCAGCAGGCGGTTGCGCTCGGTCAGCGCTTCGCGCACCAACCGGAACTCCGCGTTCTCTAGGTAGCGCAGGCCACCATGCACCATGTGCGACGAAGCCGCACTCGCGCCCGATGAAAAATCGTTCTTCTCGACGAGTAACACGTCCACACCCTGCCGGGCGAGGTCGCGGAAAGTACCGATACCATTCACACCACCCCCCACAACAACAACCGATACGTTCGGCTGCTCTCGGAGGGCGCTGAGGGTTTCTTGCCTATTCATCTATGGATTAACTCCCTATCAGTAAATCTAAGCTCTATTATGTATTATAAACTTTAAGAGCCAGTAAACCAACACCTCAAGGCAAGCGAGGGGTCATCTCGCGCTTGCTGAGGATCATAAACGCAACCAGGATGTCCGATGTCGTGATGATACCTACCAGGGTTTCGCCGCGCATCACCGGCACGCAAGACAGGTGATTCTCCAGCATCAGGCGGGTCGCCTCGATTGCCGGGGTGTTCGGCTCGACGATGGTCGGCGCGGCGGTCATCACCTCGCGCACCGTAATGGTATCGGCAGCCGCCGCCTGCTCCCAATCGAGCAGTTGCGGGAGGTCTAGCGCCAAACGACAGTCATCGGCTGTGATGATGCCCACGAGGTGATTGTCCCGGCTGAGCACCGGCAGGTGATGAAATCCGTGCTCGTCCATTTTGCGCAAGGCTGCCCGCAAGGTGCGAGTATGGCCGATTGTAACCGGCTGCGCAGTCATGATGTTACCAACGTTCATCGTGCTTCCGCACCTTCTCCAGGCTTAGCTTTACGGACAGTGTAAATGTTTACAACAGATACATGGTAACGTGCGAACGGTGAGCTTTGTCACTTTAATGAACGTAACAAATGCCCGTATACTAAGACGCAGGAATTGTTGAGGACTATGCTATGTTGAGAATACTAATTGCCGACGATCACTCGGTGGTGCGGGCGGGCCTACGTGCCCTGCTAGAAAGCCGCGATGGTCTCCATGTTGTGGCCGAGGCCGGTAGCGGCGAAGAGGCCATCAAGCTTGCGAACGAGTACCACCCCGATGTGGCCGTGCTCGATATTCGCATGCCCGGCCTTAGCGGTATCGACGCGTGCCGCAAAATCGTCGAAACCGTCGACGGCTGCCGCGTGATTATGCTCACCAGCTATGCCGAGGACGACCTACTCGTCGCGGCTATCGACGCGGGCGCGAGTGGGTACGTGCTCAAGCGCATCGGCGATGACGAACTCATCAACTCCGTCGAGCGCGTCGGCAACGGTGACGGCATCCTGGACCCTGCCATGACCGCCTCGGTCTTCACCAAAGTGCGCGAGGCGAACAAGGCCAAAGTCGCCGAGTACTTCGCCGACCTCACCGCGCAGGAACTCGCGGTGTTGGCGCTCATCGCCGAGGGCCTTACCAACCGGCAAATCGCGGGGCGGCTCTTCCTCGGTGAGGGCACCGTGCGCAACTACGTCAGCAGCGTACTCGCGAAAATCGGCGTCACCAACCGCGCCGAGGCTGCCATCTACGCCGTCAAGCACAACATAAGCGACATCGTCTCGCAAAACGAATAGCCGCAGCGGTTACATCGCGCAGCACGCGAATCGGTGCAAATGCCCTGTAGGGGTGCAGGCGAGACGCAGTGAGCCTCGCCCGATGTGCTGCGCCACGCCTCGCCCAATGTGCCGCAATGGATTACCCCACCGGCACCTGAATCTTCAAATGCGTGCCCTCACCCGGCGTCGATTCGATGGTGAGCTTGCCTGCGTACAGTTGCACCCGCTGCTGCATGTTGCGTAACCCCAGGCCATCCTCCTGTAGCTTCGCCCCCACATCGAAGCCGCGACCATTATCTTCGATGAGAATGCTGAACCAGCCGTGCTGCTGGCTCATGTGCACACGGGCGTAAGTCGCGCCGCTGTGGCGCACGATGTTGCTTAACCCCTCGTTGACGACCAGACACAGCGATTCGAACTTTACAGGCGGGAAGGGCGGATACGTATCGGGGCAGTCCACTTCGATCTCAAGCGCTTCGGGGATGTGAAGGCGGGTCATCATGTCGTATACACAGCCGCGTAGGGTGGTGCCCTCGCCGGTGCGGGTCTTCAGTTGGTAGATGAAGTCGCGAATGTCCTCGATGACCATGTTGAGGTCGTGGATCGTCGCATCGATGGCGTTGCGCTCGATAGACTCAGCCCGTCGTGCGAGGTCCAGCCGCATACCGACGGCATACAACGACTGAATGATGCCGTCGTGAAGCTCCATCCCGATGCGGTCACGCTCCTCAAGCAGTGTAAGACGGCGCTGCTGGTCGCGGAGTTGGCTGTCGGCTATCGCAATGGCGGCGTACCCGGCCATCGTCTCGATGAGCCACTGGTCGCCCTCGGTGAAGGGAGAACCGTCTAGCTTGTTGGTAAGGTATAACATACCGTAAAGCTGATCGCCCGCTTTAACAGGCACACCCAGCAGCGAGTCCATCGGTGGGTGGCCCTCGGGGAAGCCGACCGCGCGCGGATCATCGGCCATGTGGGGGAGTCGGAGCGACTCCTGCTCGTTCATAATAGCGCCCAGCAAGCCCTTACCAATCGGTGGGTGGCTGATGCGGTCGATTGCGGTTTGGTCTAATCCCGAGACGATGAAGTAACGCAGACCACCTTCGTCGTTGGGCACGCCCAGCGCACAATAGCGTGCCGCCACAAGATCACGCGACGCATCGGCAATGCGTTTGAGCACCTGCTCCAGGGTGCCGCCCTTGGCGGCATACATGACGAGAGACGCAATCTCCTGCAAGGTAACGATAGTGTTTTCGTTAATCACGATAAAAATCTCAGTAATCCGACGCTGAATAGTCTGACGATCATAATCAGTTAATAGTGCCATTGTCAAACAAATGGCGGATTTGAGATGGCCCGTGGCAAGTACAATAGAACCAAACGAACCAACTGTGAAAAAGTGAGCCGACATGCAATTTATGATCATCATCCTACTCGTGCTGCTAAACGGGCTGCTCGCCATGAGCGAAATCGCCGTCGTGTCGGCACAGCGGGCGCGCCTCAAAACTCGCGTCGAACAGGGCAACCGTGGCGCCGAGGCCGCCCTCGCGCTCTCGGAGGACCCAAACAGGTTCCTCTCGACGGTGCAGATCGGCATCACCCTGGTCGGGATCATTGCAGGGGCATTCGGTGGTGCGACCGTCGGCGCGCAGTTCGGCAACTGGTTGGCCCAACGAATCCCCTCGATTGCAGCCTACAGCGAAACCATCGGCATCACGCTTGTCGTCGTGCTCACCACCTACCTCTCGCTCGTCATCGGTGAACTCGCCCCGAAGCGGTTGGGCATCCTATACCCCGAAGCCATCGCATCGGCTGTCGCTGGCCCCATGCAACGTCTCTCGCGCGTCGTCATGCCGGTTGTGTGGCTACTGAGCATCTCGACAGATGCGATCATCCGGCTGATCGGCATCGACGAGCACGCGGGCGAAAGCCTCACGGACGCCGAGATCGTGAGCATGGTGCAGGAAGGGCGCGAGGATGGGGCCTTCGACTCGGAAGAAGTGCAAATGGTGCACGGCGTGCTGCAACTCGATGACATCCGTGTGGAAACCATCATGACGCCACGTACGAACATCGCCCCGCTACGCCTGACGGACAGCATCGAAACAATCAACGAGCAGGTCATCAACACGCCGCACGCCTACTACCCGGTGCTCGGCAACGACATCGACGACGTCGTCGGCATCATCAAGGCCAAGGATATGCTGGCCCCGCTGATGCGTGCGCAGGAGATCGACCTGACGGCGCTCATGCGGCCCCCGCTGCTCATCCCTGGTGTGACGACCGCCAGCAAAGCGCTCGCACAGTTCAAGGCTGCTGGCGTGGAAATGGGCATCGTCGTCGATGAGCACGGCGGCGTCGACGGCCTGCTGACCGTTAACGACATCATCGAGGAAATCGTCGGCGACGTCGACGCAGAGGAATCGAACATCGTCGAACGGGACGACGGTAGCCTGCTCGTCGACGGCAGAGCTACACTCGCCAGCCTGCGCGAGCGCCTGCCCACCCTACCTGCTGAAGATGTCGACGGGTACCGCACCGTGGCGGGGTTCGTGATGGCGCACCTCGGACGGATGCCGCATATCGCCGACAGCTTCGAGCATGACGGGTTACGCGTCGAAGTCGTGGACATGGACGGGGCGCGCATCGACCGGGTGCTGATAGCCGTCATCGAAGACGATAGTCAAGAGGGCGGCGGAAGCTAAAAGGTCGATAAGCGACCGAAGCACACGCGGTCGCTAGCGTTCGAACGGCGGCGGCGGCGGTTTTTTCGCCGCCGGGAGGACCGCGTTCAACTCCTGAATCTGGTTTAGCAGGCGCGTCACGGCAAGCGACGTGTAGTACGCCTTACGCGGATCATCAGTCGGGTTCTCTAGCAACGTGTGGATTTGCCGGTACAGGTTGTCGCGGAGCTGGGTGAGGTCGACGGGGCCGCTGAAAGGGACCATCGGCGAGTTAGCGATGTGGCGTTGGGCAGCTCGTCGCTGCGAGATCCAATCGCGAATCGTGCGCGCGGGAATGCCCGTGGCTCGGCTGGCAGCGGTGGCTGTGCCGAGCTGGTCGTATTGGATGAGGGCGTGCTGCTTTTGATGAAGTGAGTATCGCTTAGGCATGCGTGTTTTTTGGTATACGATATGCCTCCAGCATAGCGAAGAATGGCGGACAAGGGCGGTGCGGATGTTCGGGCATTTGTCCGTTATTGCGGTTGGCGGCGGAAATGTGTCGTATGAGAGTGGATGGTCCGTGAATCATCAGTGAAACAAAAGACAGTGGCTCGGCGGGGTTTTGAGGGCAGTCGGTGGATAGGGCGGGCCGACACACGGGTTGGCCCTAAGACCGCCGATGTGGGGCGACAATGGCCGTTGTGAAATGCCAATGCGCGGTTCTACGCCTGCTCATGCCGCCCCGATAGAATTTGTTGCAATCGTGCGGCATACATCACCAGAGAGGTAAACTTCAATATGGACAGAACTTGCATGATCATCGGCGCGGGGATGGCGGGCATCACCGCAGCGCGACGGCTCACCGACGCGGGCGTCGGCGTCACTATCATCGACAAAGGGCGCAGGCCCGGCGGACGGATGGCGTCGCGCCTGGTTGGTGGGGCACTTTTCGACCACGGCGCGCAGTTTTTCACCGTGCGTGACCCGCGCTTCCGCGCGACAGTCGATGCGCTGTTGGCTGGCGGTTCGGCGGCACGGTGGTCGATGGGATTTGTGAACGCCGAGGGTGAGCAGCCGAGCGGCAATCACGCGCGCTATTGTGGAACCGACGGTATGAATGGCATCCCGAAGGCGCTGGCCGACGGCCTCGGTGTGCAGCAAAGTGTGCGGGCGACGCGCATCGCATGTGAGGCGGGGCGGTGGCGCGTCGAAACCGAGCACATCGGTACCGCAGAGCGGATGCAGTTTTCTGCCGATGCACTGCTGATGAATCCACCTGCGGAGCAATCGCTGGCGTTGCTGGCGGGCGTTTCGGTGCCGGACGAAGTGCGCAAGGCGCTTGAGGCGATCGAATACGATCCGTGCATTGCGGTGATGGCCGTGCTCGATGCACCGAGCAAAATTCCTGCGCCGGGTGGTGTGTACATGCCCGGGGAACCCATCTCCTGGATGAGCGACAATCAGCAGAAGGGCATCAGCACAGTACCGGCGGTGACAATCCACGCGGGGCCGGATTTCACGCGGGCGCACTACGACGATGACAAAGACGAGGTGGCGCGGCGGCTGATCGACGCGGCAAAAGCATACCTTGGTGATGCGAATGTCGTAACGCATCAGGTGCAGCGGTGGCGCTACAGCCAACCCTCGCAGTTGCACGACGAGCCGACTATCTTCACGGCGGACCCGGCCCCGTTGGCGTTTGCAGGCGATGCCTACGGCGGTGCGCGCGTCGAGGGGGCGTATGTGAGTGGGTTGGCCGCCGCCGAAAAACTGCTGGATGCGTTATCATAGGGGGTGGAAAAAACAATGCTTCTTGGCCAACAGAATGAGTCCTCTATGACGCTGGTATTGCTGTCGCACGTCGCTGCAACCTTTATGATGATCGGCATTATCTGGCTGATCCAAGTGGTGCACTACCCCCTGTACGATCGTATTAACCCCGATGCGTTCCCGAACTATGAAGTTGCGCATGTGAATCTCATCACGCTGGTGGTGGGGCCGTTGATGTTCCTGGAAGCGTTTACGGCGCTCTTTCTGCTGGTGAGCCGCCCCAGCAATGTGCCGATATGGATGCCGCTGGTCGGGTTGGCGTTGTTGGGGGTCATCTGGGCGACAACGCTGTTCGTGAATGTACCGCAGCACAATGCCCTCTCGAACGCATTCGATGCGACGGTGCATCGAAATTTGTTGCGAGTCAATTGGGTGCGCACGGTCGCGTGGAGTTTGCGGGGTGTGCTCGTGCTGTGGATCATGGCGCGTTTCATCAATTAGGCGGGGAGGGGCTTGCGGCGCGGTAGGGCAAAGCGCCAGATGCCGGCAAGCGCGAGGGCAATTTCTATCACAGCGCAGACGGCGATGCCGTGTGGGGTGGTGAAGAGGCCGTAAAATGGTGCGGCCAATGCGAGGCCGAGCGCGAGGCCGATCTCCGAGATGACCATGCGGAGGCTGTATATTTTGCCGATTGCCGCTGGTGGAATGTCACTTTGGATGATGACCAGCAGCATGACATCGACCATGGGGCCACCGAAAGCCGCAATGAACGCGCCGAGCATGGCGATTGCGCGGAGATTTGTGCTGGCGAGAAGCAACCACCCCAGGCCGAGCACAACTTGCCCACCGAACATCACCAGGTAGCGGCGGCGCAGGGTGACACTGCCCACGAGCATGTTGCCGATGACATTGCCGACGCCGTAGCTGGCGATGATGAAGCCGAGGGTGCTCGCGTTGCCACCGAGGACTCGCTCTGCGAAGAGTGGCAAGCCGATGATGAATTGTATCGCCCAGAACACGTTCCCGAAGAAAATGAGCAGAAACAGGCCCCATAGTAGGGGTTTGTGATTGCGCAGGAGGCGTATGCCATCGCGGACATCGGCGAGGACGGACTGGGGGTTTTCTGAGGGGGCGGGTTGCCAGCGGGCCGGGTTGCCAAGTGCGAAAATCGCCAGCGCAGAAAACGCGAACGTCAGGCCATCGAGCAGGAACAGGCTGTGGATGGGCACGAGCGCGAGAAGAAACCCGGCAAGGGCAGGGCCGATAGTGCGGGCAAGGCGCTCGGTGAGGTCGAAGAGGGCGTTAGCTGCCTGGAGTTCGCCGGGCGTGGGGGCGACGGTTGGCAGGCTGGCGAGCATCGATGGGAGAAAGAGCGCGTTGAGGCCAATGGTTATCGCTGTGACGATGGCGAGGTGCCACAGTTGCAGGGTTGCGGTGGCGGCCAACCCGAACAGGGCGAACAAGACGACGGCGCGCACGGCATCGACGATGAACATGGTTTGACGCCGGTTCCAGCGGTCGGCGAAGACGCCGCCGACAGTACCGAAAGCCAACGTGGAAAGTGACCCCGCCAGCACGATGAACCCCGCCTCCTCGCCGACCTGGCGCGTGGCGATCCACACCACGGCGATGTCGTAGAAGTGGTCGCCGATGCCGGAAACCAACTTCGAAAACCACAGCAGCAGCATCTCGCGCTGGCGGAGCACTTTAAGCATGGCTTGCATCCTGTTTAGGTTGGGCTAAATCGTTTTTGAATGTAACGCAAGTCGCACAGATGTGCAAGTTCCATAAGGGCCAATGAGGGCCGATTTAGGGGGTGCCAATGTGATATTCAGGGGGAAATGATAGAGTGACGTGTCGTGCTAAATTATTGGGAGTGATGGATGGAGAAGATACTTGCGGGTATGCTGGATGCGACGGTGGAGGGGCTAAATCTACGGCCCGGTACACTGCGTGACCAGCTTGACCAACGGCCTACGCTGCTGGTTTTCCTACGGCATTTTGGCTGACTGTTTTGTCGCGAGACCATCGCCGACCTGAGAAGGCTCTCGCAGGGTGAGTATATGCCGGTGTTGTTCTTTTATATGGGAACAGTACAACAGGGCGAGGACTTTTTTGGGCGGTTGTGGCCGGAAGCCCGTGCGGTTTCCGATTATGATAAACAGTTCTACGATGCGTTTGGTGTGGCGCGTGGCGGTATGAACGAGATGTTCGGTGGGGCGGTTTGGGCCTGCGGGGTGCGGGCAACGCTGAAGGGCCATATGATAGGCATGAAGGTGGGCGACCCGTGGACCATGCCGACATCGTTTGTGGTGCAGGGTGAGCGGGTTGTGTGGGAGTACGAGGGCGCGCACGCGGGGGATCATCCGAACTTTGAGCGGATACCGCAGTTGGCGGGGGTTCGATGATTAGTGTGATTGCGGTGCATGGAAATGGCGGGGGTGGGTTTCGGTTCGAGCGGGCGAAGCCGTTTTTCCCCGATGATGTGAATTTTGTTGCGCCGACGCTGCCAGGATTTGCGGGCGAAGCGCGCGATCTGTCGCTGCAATCGGTGGCGGACTATGCGCGCGTACTGCACGGATTTGTGGAGGCCGAGCCGTCGCCGCGCATTCTGCTGGGGACGGGGGTAGGCGGGAGTTTCGTTTTGGACTACTTGCAGCATTACCGGGTGCACATCGATGGGGTGATGTTGCACGCTCCGGTGGGAACGCGCTTGGATACGCGGTTGTTCCCGAAGTTGATGAAGCTACCGGGGATGCGCAAGCTCGGGCAGTTGACGTTTTCGTCGGGGTTGACGCGCCCGGTTTTCCGGCGCTTGTTGTTTAAAGAACCGCTGCCGGACGCCTATGTGAACCGGTTCTTCGAGGAGTATGCGCGTTGCAGTGTGTTCGGGCAGATGTTCGACATCATCACACCGGAGTGGTTTGCATCGCTGAAGCCGCCGGAGCCACCGATAACTGCGTCGCTGGTGTGGGGCGAAAAAGAGCGCATTTTGCAGGTGGACCAGCTTGAGGATTATAAGGCCTTACTACCGGGGGCCGATGTGGTCGTGGTACCGGAGTGGGACCACTTCCCGATGGTGGAGCAGCCGGAGGATTTCGCGCGGGTGGTGACGGAGTTTGCGCGCGCTGCGGTGGGGGATTAAAGACAAACGGGCAGACCGCAAAGTCTGCCCGTGTTGGTTTCGCTTAGAAGGCCGATTTCGCTTAGCCGATGTACATTTCGGCGGTGTCGGTTTTCTTGAACTCGGGCGATTGCTGCCTGCCGGGTATGACGAAGATGGGGCAGGGGAGTGCGTTCAGGACGCGTTGGGTGACGCTACCAAATAGCCATTTGCCGACGCCGGAACGGCCATGGGTGGAAATCACGATGGCATCCACATCGCGTTCCTTGGCCACTTCGGTGATGAGACTGGCGGCCTCGCCGTACTCGGTGATGAGTTCGATGGTGAGGTCGGCTTCTTCGATTTTGAGCTTGATTTCCTTCAGGTAGGCTTCGGCGTGCTCGAGGGCCTGGCTGACGGCCTGTTCGTAGTTGGAGGACGGAACGGTCATCGGGATGGTGTAGGCACCGGTGACGATTTCGTCGGGTACGTAGACGACTTGCAACAAGAACAGGGTACCGTCGTTGGCGACGATTTTTAGCGCGTATTCCAGGGCACGTTCGGCGAGTTCTGAGCCGTCGAGGGGGACCAAGACTTTATTCAGCATGGCGCGTCTCCTAACATCAGTTCATTATCTATATTTAACGTACCTGTAAAGCGGTGTGGGTTATACGCGCATTTGTCATCTCATGAGCATGACAGGCATCATGATGTTAAATTGGCCTCATTGGTTCTATTGCCCCCGCGTTTGGTATTAGTACAAATAATAGTTTTGGTTTGCAATTGCGGGTTAAATGCCTTATATTAGGCCACAGTCAGTGATGAAAAAATCACATTTTGCGAGGGGTGGCTACCACTTACGCGGCAAGACTTCGGCGGATCACTACCCTGTTTCCACTGTGCTTGTCGGCCTGCGTGCGCCCACTACTTGCAACCCACAATATCGAGAAACGGAGAGATTTACACCATGAAGAAGTTTGTCATTTTCGCCCTGGTTGCCCTGCTGGCGCTCGGTTCGTTTGGCATGGTTGCTGCACAGGATGCACCGATTCGGGTGGGGTCGAAGACCTTTACCGAGAACATCGTGCTCGGGCAGTTGATCATCTTGGCGTTGGAAAATGCTGGGTTGACGACGGAAGATCGTACGAACCTGGGTGGTACGGCTGTGAACCGCGACGCGCTGGTGAACGGTGAGATCGATGTGTACCCGGAGTACACGGGTACGGCGATTAGCAACTACTTCCGTGAACTGGAATACGTGGAAATCCCTGAAGGTGCGAGCGGTAACGCGTACCAGTCGTACGCGATTGTGAGCAGCCTGGACGCTGCGGTGAACGACCTGATTTGGCTGCAAGCTGCCCCGGCGAACAACACGTACGCCTTCGCGATTACGCGCCAGTTCTCCGAGGAGACGGGTATGACGAGTGCGCAGGACCTCGCGGACTACGTGAACGCTGGTAACGAAGTGGTTGTATCCACGGGTGACGAGTTTGCGCAGCGCCCGGACGGTATCCCGGCGTTTGAAGAGACCTACGGCTTCGAGTTCAGCGACGACCAGTTGATCATCATTGCTGGTGGTACCCCGGCCCAGACCGAGCAGGCCCTGGCTGAGGGCGCTAACGGCGTGAACGTGGCGATGGCCTACGGTACCGATGGCGCGCTGATGGCGTACGACTTCATTGTGTTGAGCGATGAGCTGGGTGCGCAGCCGGTGTTCCAGCCGACCCCGGTGTTCCGTGGTGAGGTGATTCGTGCGAATCCTGAGATCGCGGGTATTTTGAACCCGATCTTCGCGACGCTGGACGCGCCGACGTTGCAGGGCCTGAACGCGGCTGTTGAGGTGGACGGCCTGGCGGCTGGTGCGGTTGCTGAGTCGTACCTGGTGGACAACGGGTTCATCAGCGGGTAATTTCGGCGGCACTGCGCCTAAGATAGACATGTGAGTGGCTGGCCGAAAGGTCGGCCACTTCCTTATTTGTTCATTTGTAAATCATAAGGCTGCTCTATGGCACAACAACGACTCCAAGAGCCTGCCGACATCAATCGTATCGCGGTGCTCGGTGGTCTAGTCGCTTCACTTGGCTTTTTCTTCTTTCCTCTTATCGAACTCAAACCGAATCGTCTGGCTTCCGGTATCCCGTTCAACTTGTTGCAGTTGGAGGGTGACCTGCGGTACATCCTGTTGTTTGGCTTGGCAATTACGCCGTTGATTATCGCGTTGCGCACTGAGCGCGATTCGCGGGGGTGGTTGCTGGTGGGTGTGGGGAACGTGCTGCTGTTCCTCACGTTGTTGTTGCCTGCGTTGGCCGGGCAGCAATTGTTAGAGAATGCGGCGGCTGTGTTGGGCGAGGGTGTGAATTTGCGAAACCCGCGTCTGCTGCCGTCGACGGCGATTGCGCTGGGCTTATTCGGCGGGTATATGGTGCTTTTCGCTGGCTTAGGCGACCTGACGAAGTCGGGGGCGTCGCTGGCGGCGCGGATTATCGCGGGGAGCATTGGCGTGGTGGGTGTGGTGCTGCTGTTCACCACTGGGCGCATGGAAATTTACTCGGTGATGGTGGAGTTCCGCACGAACGGTGGGCAGCTAGGCCGACAGTTCACGGAGCATATGGCGCTGGTGGCGGTATCGCTGGTGGTTGGCCTCATCGTGGGCATCGGCCTGGGGCTGTGGGCCAGCCGAGACGAACTGATGGCGAATATCATTTTGTATGCGGTGGGCATTATTCAAACGATCCCCAGCCTGGCGCTGTTCGGGATTTTGCTGGTGCCGCTGGCACGCCTGGGTAACCAGACGTTCATCAGCGTGATGCTGTTTACGGTGGTCGTGGCGATAGTCGCGGCGGCGGTGAGTTTCATCTACCGATTATTGGCGGTATCGCTGGCCCCACCGGCACGGAATACGCTGCTGATTATCAGCGCGTTGTTGTTTGCGGTGCCGTTGGCGGTTATCACGGTTATTATGGTGAGCTTTTTGTTCCGCATTACGCTACTTTCGGTGTCGGAAGGGGCGAATATGATGGCGACGTTGGCACCCGGTTCGCCGACGGTGGCGACGGTGCTGGGGTACACGAATGGGGCACTGCTCACGGCGGTTATTGTGTACTTTGCGAACCGCTATTTCGTGGATGAGGAAAGCCGCCTGAAGGACGGGCTGCGGTACTTCATGTATGGGACGTTGGTTTTCTGGGTTATTTCGTTGATCCCGGTGGTGTTTGCGGCGGGGCAGCAGCAGTTGGTGCGTGTGCAGTCCTTCGAGACGTTGACGGTGCGCGACCTGGGGGTGAGTGGTATTGGCACGGCCCCGGCGCTTATTGCGTTGACGTTGTATAGTTTGCTGCCGCTGGTGCGGAACACTTACGCGGGACTCAACAATGTGGACCCTGCGATTATAGACAGTGGGCGCGGAATGGGGATGACCCCGGCACAGATTTTCTTCAGTATCGAGTTGCCGTTGGCCTTCCCGGTGATTATGGCGGGTGTGCGCAATGCGGGTGTTGCGCTGGTGAGTATCGCGACGATTGCATCGGTGATTGGTGCAGGGGGCCTGGGCGACTTGATCCTGGGTGGGATTATCAACACGTCTATCGACCAAATTCTGTTGGGATCCATCCCGGCGATTGCTGTGGCGTTTGCGCTGGACCTTGGTTTGCGCGGATTAGAGGTGTTGTTCACCTCGCCGGGGATTCGGCAGTAGCCGTGGTAGCAAACGTTAATGATGAAACGAATAGCAAGGAAACACACGACCCGGCGATGACGCCGCCGGTAACCAACAGTAGGGCAAAGGACAATTTGATGATCGAGTTTAAGAATGTGGTGAAGGAATACCCGAACGGTTTTCGGGCGGTGGATAACCTGAACCTCAGCGTGCGTGAGGGGGAAATTTGCGTGTTGATCGGTCCGTCGGGCTGTGGCAAGACGACGTCGATGCGGATGATCAATCGTTTGATCCAGATTTCTAGCGGTGAGATTGCCATCGAGGGGCGCGATAACGCGGCGATACCGGCGGAGGAATTGCGGCGGAAGATTGGGTATGCGATCCAGCAGATTGGGTTGTTCCCGCATATGACGATTTCGGAGAATGTGGCGATTGTGCCGAATTTGTTGAACTGGGAAGAGGAGCGTATTCGCAAGCGCGTGGATGACCTGCTGGCGATGGTGGGCCTGGACCCGGACATCAACCGCGATAAGTATCCACGGCAGTTGAGTGGTGGCCAGCAGCAGCGTGTGGGTGTGGCGCGGGCGTTGGGTGCGGACCCGCCAATTATGCTGATGGACGAGCCATTCGGGGCGGTGGACCCGATTACGCGTGACCAGTTGCAGGAGGAGTTCCTGCAAATTCAGGAGAGGGTGGGTAAGACGATTATTTTCGTGACGCACGACATCGACGAGGCGATTAAGATGGGCGATCGCATCGCGATTATGCGTGATGGCCACCTGGTGCAGTATGACACGCCGGATAATTTGTTGGCGCACCCGATTGATCGTTTTGTGCGTGACTTCGTGGGTGCCGACCGTCAGCTTAAGCGGTTGGGGCTGGTGCGTGTGTATGAGATTATGGGCCGCGACCCGAAGAAGGTTTTCCTGGACCAGCAGATTGGCGTTGTGCGGGAGTTTTTCGAGAGCAATCCGGATAGGAATTCGGTGTTTGTGGTGGACCGCGAGACGGACGAGTTGAAGGGCTGGGGGGACCGCGATGAGGCGATGAGCCGAAACTCGTTGGTGGATGCGATGTACGAGGCCCCATGGGTGGAGATCGCGGTGCGGCAGCGGGCGACGGCGCGCGATGCGTTGAGTGCGATGGTTGCGCGGGGGTTCGGTGGTAATGTGCCGGTGGTGGACCCACAGGGTAAGCTGGTGGGGAGCTTGACGATGGACGTGTTGCGCGAGTTGAGCGAGCGGACGACGGTTCGCCCGGGGACGGAGAACAGCGCATGACAGTACAGAAGAACACGAGTCGTTCGATACCGATTGCGCCGCTGGTTTGGGTGGGGCTTTCCGTCCTGTTGTTGATAATGACGCTGCAACCGGTGACGGTGAGCGAAGACCCCTTGCGGACGCGCATCCCTGGCCCGCCGCGGCTGGGGCCGAACCTGTGGCTGCCGACGTTCGCAGCGGACGACGACACGATTCTTGAGATTCGGGGCACGTCCGATTTGAGCTTTGGCCTGGGCGCTGGCGGCGAAGAGGTCGCCGAGGACGCTGCCGAAGGCGACGCAGGGGAAGCAGAGGATGATGAGGCGGTCGGCTTGCAGCTTGGCAGCAGCCAGGCCGAAGATGAGATAGAGGAAGTGTGGGAACCCAGCGGGGTGACGATGCCGCTGTTCATTTTCACGTTTTTGTTTGCCGGCGTGGAACTGGCGATGGCTATCGCATACCGGGGTGTGGAAGAGAAGCTGGTGCGTCCACTGGTGCGCTCGTTGGGGGTGTTCCTGGTGTTCTGGTCGTTTTTCGGCCACGAGCCGTTTTGGGATGCGGTGCTTGGGATGATCTTCCCGCGAAGTCCTCAGTTGTTGCACCCGAATACGACGTTGATCGCGTTTGCGGGGCAGCACCTCGAACTGGTGCTGGTGGCGTCGTTAATCACGATTTCGGGTGGGCTGTTCATCGGCATTATGGTGACGCGCGAGAGCTTCCGCGAGTTTTTGCCGCTGGTGACGAATGTGGTGAACGCGGGGCAGACGATCCCGACGTTGGCGATTGTGGCGATTATGGCACCGATCATCGGGTTTGGCTTCTGGCCGGCGATTATCGCGCTGGTGGCGTATGGTTTGCTGCCGGTGGTGCGTAACACGATTGCGGGCCTTGAGTCGGTGAGTCCGTTCATCAAGGATAGTGCGCGCGGGATGGGGATGACGCCCGCGCAAATTTTGTTCAGCATCGAAATTCCGATCGCGAGCCGGATCATCATGGCGGGTGTGCGCACGAGTACGGTCATCGGCGTGGGGACGGCGACGCTGGGTGCGTTCGTGGGTAGTGGTGGCCTCGGCTTGCCGATTTCCAGCGGTTTGTCGATGAGTATCGACCCGTTTATTCTGCTGGGTGCGTTGCCTGCGGCGCTGTTGGCCATTTTGATCGACTACATACTGGGGCGCGTAGAGTATGTGATTACGCCGCGCGGTTTGCAGATCGAACAGTAGCTGGGGCCAGGCCCCACCTACATTTCCTCATCGTGTGCAATGCGATGGGGATTTTTTGTTTTATGGGGCCGACGTGGGAATGAGGTCGTTGCGGGCGAGGGGCGGCTTGCCTCGCCTGCGCCCCTATGTGGTGTGCGTGCTGTGGATGATTCGCTGACGTGGTGAATGTGTTCAGAGCAGTTGGGGTTGGTGCGGGTTCGGTTGTTTGGCGCGTGGGGTGGGGCGGGGGTTTTGTCGTTTGCGGCTGCCGTGTTTTTGCAACACAGCGTCGATTTGGGCACGGACGCCGGGTTCGCGGCGAACTGCGTAGATGGCTTTCTTCGCATAGTCAGAGGCGCGCTTGTGGTCGACGAGGGGGGCAGGGTAGTGGGTGCCGATGATGCAGCCAGCGGTGCGCTGGGCATGGGCGGGCATTTTCCACGGCTCGTGGAGATAGGCGAGGGGTACATCGGCAAGTTGAGGTAACCACCGACGGATGAATACGCCGTTCGGGTCGTGGTCGAGGCCTTGCTTGGTGGGGTTGTAGATTCGCACGGTGTTGATGCCAGTGACGCCGGACTGCATTTGGAGCTGGCTCCAGTGAATGCCGGGTTCGTAGTCGGTAAACATGTGGGCGAGGTGCAGGCCGGTATCGCGCCAGGGGAGCCAGAGGTCGTATGAGGCAAACGACGTCACGAGCGCGCGCATGCGGAAGTTGAGGTAGCCGGTAGCCCGAAGGGCACGCAGGCAGGCGTCGACCATGGGGTAGCCGGTTTCGCCCGCTTTGTAGGCGGCAAGGTGGGCCGGGTTCGGGGGGCGCAGGCCATCGTAGGTGCGGACGAAGCTGTGGAACTCGATTTCGGGTTCATCTTCGAGTTTTTGGATGAAGTGATCGCGCCAATGCAGACGCGAGTTGAACGCCTTGAACGCGGTTTTCCAACTGCCGTCGAGGGCGCGGTATTCCGCCTGTGGCATGGCGTATATCGATTTGCGGCGTGCCCGAAACGCAGACACGACCTGTCGCATCGATAGCGTGCCGTAGGCTAAATGCACACTTAAGCGCGAGCAGGCGGCGAAGGCGGTGACCGGGCTGGACATCTGCCGGTGGTAGCTGTGCCCGCGCGTGTGGAGGAAGCTGTGCAGAACCTGGCGTGCGGCATCCTCACCGCCGGGTTGAATCTCGGTATTGTGTGGTAAAGGTGGGGCGGGCGGAATTTCACCGGGGTCGACCCCCGCGACGGGACGAATTGCTACAGGTGCCGGGGTCAGTGGGGCGGCCATACGCGCCTCCCACTCTTGGGTCCACGTATCGCGGTTTTTGAGGCGTCGAACGACACCGCCGCTGGGTGCCTCGTGGAACGGGATGCCGTTCGCGCGCGCCCACGCGATGACCGCACAGTCGCGGGCGTAGGTGAAGGCGTTGCCGGTTTCCTGATGTGCCCACAGCGCAGCGATTGGGTATTCCGTGCGGAAAGCTTCTAGCACAGCGACGGCCTCCCCCCAGCGGACGACGAGGGGCGCGCCGAGGTCAGCAAGGTGGTTACGTAGGCTGAGCAAGCACTCGCGCGTAAAGGCCCAATGGCGCGGGCTGTAGTCCTCGGCGGCATGGAGCGACGGCTCGATGATGTACAGCGGCAAAACCAGTCCGCGTTGGGCGGCCTGTGCGAGCGGGCGATGGTCCGCGGTGCGGAGGTCGCGCTTAAACCAGACGATGTGAATGGGGTCCATGCGTGCTTTCGACTACGGGCGAGATGCACACATTATAAGTGGTTATGTTAAATTGCTGATGAGGCCGTGCGTATTAGGCCCCCACGATGATGTTGTGCATCCACAGCAGGTCGCCGGGGGATTCGTAATTGTAGCGGACGATTTCGATGCTGTCCTTGAATTCCGGGTTGCTGTCGTGTTTGTCGATGAGCAGTTGTAGGTTGAGCAAAAAGCGCTCGATTTCCTGTTGCTCGACCTCGCGCCATTCGTCGTGGTCCATCGAAACGTTGTGATGGCGCATGCGGCGTTCGATGGCGTCGCGCATGGAGCGAACGGTCGTCGGGATATCGATGAGGGTGTGCTGGGTGCCGCCGTTGGGCGTGTTGTAGGCGCGGTAGAAGCAGGTCATGTTGCGGCCATCGGTTTCGACGACTGCGCCAATGAGGCTGTCGCGCATGCGGTCGACGTAATTGCGTTGGGTGTACGTGATGCGGTCGGGCACGATGATTTGCAATTTGAGGCGCTGGCGTATCGTGTTGTCGAGCGGTTCGGCGTCTTCGATGTCGTTGGGGCGGGGGGCATCGCCGGTGCCGATACCGATGTCGTAGATGTAGCGGGCTGTGCCCTTCTTCTTGATCATCGATTCGACGACGGGTTTGACGAAGTTGAGGTAGTAGCCCTGCGCAAGCGAAAACGCCGGGGAAATGTAGGTGATGGGCGCACGGAAGAAGTCGATGACGGGGTTTTCGAAGCGGGACCAATCGACCTCGTCGTGGGCTTTCTTCAGCGGGTCGCGGAGGAGGTCACGGGCTTCGCGGTAGGCGTTGGCCCTGGTTGCCTCGTCGGTGCCGTGGGGGAAGTTCATTTGTACCTGATAGTAACGGTAGGCGCGGATGTCGAAGGGGGTGGAGGCGTCGCTTTTTTCGAGGACGGACACGCAGGGACGGCCTAGCGCGTGGGTGATGCCGAGTTCGTAGAAGACGTTGGGGTTCTCGCCGGTAAGGTCGGCGATGACGAGGTCGGCGCGGTCGATGGCGTAGATGACATCGTTCATGATGTGGTTGCCGCCGAGGTCCCACGGGGTCGTCACCGTGTAGCTGACTTCCTTAGTCGCTAGCTCCTTCAGCAGGGGTTCGATGACGTTGATGGCGAGCCGTTGGAGACGGTCGTCTTTCATGGGGCCGATGATGAAGCATTGCCGCTGTGGGCGGGAGGTGAACATGGTGATTTCCTCGCGTGTTGTAGCGTTGTTGATTTGAAAACAGAATGTTTTGGGCGAGGCTCGGCTTGCCTCGCCATCGCCCCTACAAATTGTCGATAGTGGCTGGTGGACGCGCGAACTTGCGATTCGACGATGGCGTTTGCGAGCGACTATGATGATTTGAAATTACCATAAGACCGCAGACACGGCAATTCGGCGCTGTGTTTGTACGATTGCGCCAATAAAATAGCGTAAATACCTGGATAAAGTTGGTGAAATTTGGTCGATGTATCTAAAGGGTTACGTCAAGGCTTTCGAAAGTTTGGGCACAAAACCTATAGGAATCTAACAAGGGTGCTATAGACTGAACACCGTTTTGCCCGGTAGCGGGTAGAGCAATGGTCAACTATTTGTAAGCAAACCATGGAGTAGCACTTTATGTGCGGCATTGTAGGGACATTCGGCCAGCGACAAAACGGGCTGGAAGCATCGTTGTATACGTTGGAGCACCGTGGTCCCGATGGCAGCGACATCAAGCACCTGCCGAACAGCACCCTGGGGCATACTCGGCTGGCGATCATCGATGTGGAGGGCGGTCAGCAGCCGCTCCACAACCCGGCAGCAACGCGCTGGCTCATTTGCAACGGCGAGATTTACAACCACGCCGACCTCCGCGATAGCCTTCCCGACTATCCATACGAAACGGATTCCGATAGCGAGGTGATCCTCGCACTGTATGAGCAGTATGGCACCCGCGCGGCAGAAATGCTGGATGGGATGTTCGCGTTTGCGCTCATCGATGGGGATGATGTGTATATGGCGCGCGATCCGTTGGGCATCAAGCCGTTGTACTACGGGTGGGATGGCGAGATGCTGCACTTCGGCAGTGAAATTAAGGCGCTGAAGGGCAAGGTGGAGACGATCGAGGAGTTCCCGCCGGGGCACTGGTTTACGACGCGGGACGGCCTGGTGAAGTACTACGACCTGGAGAAGATCGGCGATGAGGCGCGTAAGCAGAAGCCCGCGTCGATTGCGGACATCCGCGAGACGTTGAAGAAGGCGGTGCGCAAGCGCCTGATGAGCGATGTGCCGGTGGGGGTGTACCTCAGTGGTGGGCTGGATAGCACGATCGTGGCGACGTTGGTGGCGCAAGAGCTGCCGAATGTGCACTCGTTTGCGGTTGGCGTAGAAGGCAGCGAGGACCTCAAGTATGCGCGTGAGGCGGCGAAGGTGATAGGCACGCAGCACCACGAGTGTGTGTACACCGAGGAGGAGATGATCGAGGCGCTGCCGGAGATTATCTATCACCTGGAGTCGTTCGACCCGTTGCTGGTGCGCAGTGCGATACCGAATTACTTTTTGGCGCGGCTCACGCGGGAGTATGTGACGGTGGTGCTGACGGGTGAGGGCGCGGATGAGTTGTATGCCGGGTACCACTACCTGAAGGAAAAGAGCGACCTGCACAACGAGTTGGTCGCGCTGACGAGCACGCTGTACAACTGCAATCTTCAGCGCTGCGACCGGATGACGATGGCGCACAGCATCGAAGGGCGAGTGCCGTTTTTGGACACGGAGTTCATCGAGATGAGCTTCTCGGTGCCGCTGGATCAGAAGATCCATGGGACGGTGGAGAAGTGGGCGCTGCGGAAGGCCTTCGAGGGTATTGTGCCGGATGACGTGGCATGGCGCGTGAAGGAGCAGTTTTCGAAGGGTGCGGGGTCTGCGCATATGATGGAAGCCCACGCCGAGAAGAAGTATGATGATGTGACGTTTGCTGCGGAGCAGGCGCGCATCGAAGCGGAGACGGGCGTGCGCATCGAAACGAAGGAAACGCTGCTGTGCTACCACGAGTACGAGAAACACTTCGGGCAGAGCGGGGTGTCGCTGGTACAGTTGTGGTATGGGCAGGATGTGGTTTAGGCTGTATCGCGGCTAGTGGGGTGAATAGGGGGGCAACATAGGGAGCGGCCTGCCGTACGTTTTATCGCCATTTGTGCGGAACTGATGGTGTACTCCCAATGTGGGGAAATTAAGCGCTACCCTAACTCCCCTCCCCGTAACCGGAGAGGGGAGTTTCTACGGTTGATGAAGGGTCACGATGTTCCAAAATGCGGTGTGATGTCGACGGTGGTTTTTGCGGTCGATGACACCAGAGCTTGCGATAATGGGCGTATCTGCGAGTGCTTGTTTGCGTAGGCATGTGCACGACCGAGCATGATGCGGTTGGTTAGTTCGAAGCGATGACCCTGCGGAGTGCCGCCGATGAGGTGGCACTTTGTTGTTTTCGGGATAAACTGTTTAGGATAATGACGGCCTCCGCGCAGGAATTGGAGCAAAAATGGCAATTGTTGACGACGTAAAATCGGAATTCAGCCGCCGCTACGGTGAAGACCCGGCGCTTGTGGTGCGGGCACCGGGGCGGGTGAACTTGATCGGCGGGCATACCGATTACAATGAGGGATATGTGTTACCGCTGACGATTAATCGTGCGACGTACATTGCCCTGCGACCGCGTGAGGACGGCCATGTGACGGTTCACTCGATGAGCTTTGATGAGAGCCGAACGTTCGATGTGACGTCGATGGTACGTGGGGACGAGGGGTGGTTCGTGGATGTGAAGTGTGGGGCGTGGTCGTTGTCGGAGTCGGATTATGCGCTACGCGGCTGGGAGGGCGTCGTTGGGGGTGATGTGCCGCTGGGCGCGGGGCTGTCGTCGTCGGCGTCGCTGGAGTTGGCGGTGGCGCGGGCCTTCGCGGCGGTTTCGGGCTTTTATTGGGATGCGGTGGCGATGGCGAAGATCGCGCAGCGCGCGGAGTATGAGTGGGTGGGGATGCGCTGCGGGATCTTGGATCAGTTGATTGTTTCGGTGGGTGAGGAAGGATCGGCGTTGTTGATCGACTGTCGGTCGTTGGAACTGACGCCGACGCCGATACCCGAGGATATCGCGGTTGTGATTTTGGATACGGGGACACGCCACAAGTTGGTGGGCAGCGAGTACAACAAGCGCCGCGAGCAATCGCAAGAGGCGGCGAATCACTTCAAGGTGAATTCTCTGCGCGACATCAGCCCGAGCCGGTTCGAGAAGGACAGCGAAGACCTGGATGAGGTGCTGTTGAAGCGTGCACGGCATATCATCAGCGAGAATGGGCGGGTGATACTGGCTGCCGAGATGATGAAGAACAGCGCGATGACGACGGTGGGTCGGTTGATGCTGGACAGCCATGTGAGCCTGCGTGACGATTATGAGGTGAGTGGGCCGGGATTGAATGCGATGTGGGAGATTGCCAAGGAACAAGATGGCTGTTATGGTGCCCGTATGACCGGGGGTGGTTTTGGCGGCAGTGTGGTCGCGCTGGTGCGCGATTTCCAGGCGCAGACTTTTGCACGCAATGTCAAGGCGGAGTACGACAAACAAACCGGGAATACGTCGGAGACGTACATCTGCGTCCCCACAAATGGAGCTGAAGTTATCGAGTGATAGTTGTATGCCAGCAAATGATGATTTGTTTATCAGTGATGGGTCGCCCGCCCGTGCCGATGCGCGAAAGAACCGTGCTTTATTGCTAACCACTGCGCAGCGGCTTTTTGCCGAGCGCGGTGTGAATGAGGTATCGATGACGGCGATTGCCGAGGAAGCCGGAGTGGGTAAGGGCACGCTATATCGCCACTTCGAGAACAAAGCCGACCTGTGTTATGCGCTTTTGGATGAAGACCAACGGAATTTGCAAAACGAGACATTGCGTCGCATGCGTGAAGACCCCGATGCGGAGGCGAATCTGCGGTGGGTGGTGGGTGCGGCGTTGCAGTTCGTGGTGCGGAACGCCGAGTTGCTGGCGGTGGAGCCGACGGATAGGGATCATACACCGAGTTTGGAACATCCATCGCAGGCGTGGCAACGTCGAACGCTGGTGGGCTTGCTGATGCAAAATGGCGCGGCGGGGGATGTCGATTATTTGGCGGATACGCTGTATGTGATGCTGGATGTGCGGACGGTGACGTTCCAGATGCGGACGTTGGGCTATGGGGTGGCGCGCATCGAGGATGGACTGAATGCGCTCATCGACCGGGTTTTGGGGGGTGGCAGGCCGAGGGAATAGGTGTGTGTAAGTGGGCGAGGTATGGCCCAAGCCCCGACGCGGTTCGATGCAGTGGTTGGTTCGTTTGCAGAGCCGTTTGCGCAAGGAAGATAGAAAAATGGCGGGTCGCGATATGAGGTAGGGCGCCTTCTTTTCTGGCGGGTTATTTCGCATAGTCATTGTAAGAGCAGGTTAAGGGTTGCATACTTGCCTGTTCATATGTTCTATTGGGGTGGGGTGAGATCGACCCCACAGGCAAGTGCGCAACCACCTGCCGTTCTTTTATTCGTAGTGAGTGCCTGGACTGTGAAAGACCGTGTAAGCGTGTGGGAATGCCCGAACTGTGGACAACACTACTTCGGTGAGGAACCACCCGACACTTGTGATTATTGCAGAGATTTTACGACGTGGCGACCGGTCATCGACGCTGGCGTGCCCGGGGCAGAACCAGAACCAGAGCAAAGGGGTGAGGTAGAGGATACGCGACCGTTTCAGCCGCCGTTGTTCGAATAATCCTCGGTGTAAACGAAGACGTGGTTCTCGTTGGTGTCGTATTCGTAGGTGTAGATGAACTCGTCGACACTG
>CAYSVE010000018.1:0-22980 GCA_964434365.1 uncultured Anaerolineaceae bacterium
CTTCACTAGTGCGGGCGCGTGGGTGCTTGCGGGCATGCCAGTCCCCAACAAGGCGGGCTAACCCTCCCCGCCCTCGGCTTTTTCGCGCTGGCGCTTCTCGAAGTAGCGCGCTTCATCCTCGACGAACTCCACCGCGCCGGTAATCGTCGCATCGGGCAGGGTGTTCGGCAGCAGGGGGTGCACCGCCGCACGGGTCAGCGCCCCGCCTTCGACCAGCGCCTCACCCACCTGCCCCGCGCGCTCCGGCGCCAGCGTCAGCACGCCGTCGCGCAGGGTGGGCTGCGGCGCGGGCGTCAACGGCACGCGAATCGGCGCGTTTGCCGGGCCGAGGGCCACGCCATCGCGGGCAAAGCCGGTCGTCTGGTCGACCAGCGCGGCGTTGAGGTAGTTCGCGGCCAGTTTTTCGCGGCCCGCGTCGGTGAGGTATGCGCCCGCGTAAATCGCATGGTAGCCCATCGCATCGAGCACGATAATCGCCGCGCGCCCGCCCGTAACCCCGCACGGCCAAACATCGGGCGCGCAGCTTTCGCCCAGGTCGAACAGCAGGGGGCCGGTCTCGCCTTCGGGCACGTCGCCGCGCAGCGCTTTGATGAAGGTGTGCAGGCGGGGCAGCAGCGCCAAATCGCCGCGAATCCCCGCCGTGTAGAGCAGCCGCGTCACGGGGTGACGGCCTCGGCATAGGCCATCGACAGGCGCGCCCACTCGTCGATGCTGACGGTTTCGGCGCGGCGGGTGGGGTCGATGTCGGCGGCGAGCAGCAGTTCCGCCGCGAGTTTGTTCTTCATGCCCAGGCCGCCGCCGACGGCGTTTTTCAGTTGCTTGCGCTTCTGGCTGAAGCCCGCCTTCACCACGCGGAAGAAGGTTTTTTCGTCGGGCACGTCCACGGGCGGCTCGGGGAAAACGTCCACGCGCAGCACGGCGCTACTCACATCCGGCTGCGGCCAAAACGCGCCGGGCTTCAAGCGCGTGACGATGTGCGGCTGCCCATAGAACTGCACACTCACCGCGAGCAAGCTCATATCGCGGCTATCGGGCGTGGCGCAGATGCGCTCAGCGACCTCAGACTGCATCGTCATCACGAGGCGGTAGGGTCGGTTGACGGTGTACTCCAGCAAGTGTTTGATGATGGCGCTGGTGATGTAGTAGGGCACGTTCGCCACCACGAGGTACGGGTCATCGCCGACGACGGCGTCGACGTGCACCTTCAAAAAGTCCTCGAAGATGAGGTGCACGTTGTCGTATTTTTCCAGTTCGCTTGCGAGGATGGGCCGCAGGCGCTGGTCGATCTCCACGGCAACCACCCGCCCGAGCACCTGGTGTTCGGCCATCGCCGCCGTGAGCGCGCCCGTCCCGGGGCCGATTTCCAGCACGGTGTCGGACGCGAGCATATCGGCACTGGTGATAATTTTTTGCAGCGTGTTCGGGTCGTAGAGGAAGTTCTGCCCGAGGCTCTTTTTCGGGTCCAGGCGGTGCAGGTCCATCAGAATTTTGGGGTTGGTTGCCATTGGGGAGCCTCCTCTATTACATCGATGCGTGGCGCGCATCGTACCACAGGTGTGTTAAAACTTGAGATGCCCACCTTTGCTTGCCCGGAGACGCCCCTTGATTTCTCGCGAACGTCTCATGTACTTGCTGCGCGGTGTGCCGCCATCGGCGCGGCGGCTGGCGCAGGGCGCGCTCCAACACGCGACGGAGCGCGCGTATTTTGCGTTTCATCCGCGCCCCACCACGCCGATTTTCGTGGCGGGCAGTGAGCGCAGCGGCACCACCTGGCTCGCCGATTTGCTCACGGGTGCGGGGGTACAACAAATCTACGAGCCGTTTTCGCCCCACGCCAACGCGAGCGCGTTATGGCACCTCGGCGTCGGCCATCGGCGCGCGGCACGCTGGACGCGCGTGTATCGCCGTGCTGAGGACGATGACCCGGCGGCAGCCGAGTTTGTGGGGCGGGTGTTCGGCGGGCGGCATCGCAACTACTGGACGAACACCAACACCACGGCCTTTTTTCCGCGCCGGTACCTCGTCAAGGCGGTGAACGCCAACCTGATGCTCGGCTTCATCGCACGTCACACCGATGCGCGTCTCGTGTTCATTTCGCGGCACCCGTGCGCGGTCGTCGCCTCGCGGATGCGCGGTTTCGGCGGCGTGCCCCGTGAGCCAGATTTCGCGCGCTTGCTGGCCCAACCGGCCCTCGTCGCCGAGTACCCGCAGCTACGCGAGGTGCCGCCGACGCTCGTCGATGGCTGGGCGGCGGAATGGGCGCTGGAACAGGCCGTGGCGCGGGCGCAACTCGCGGCGGTCGAGCACTTGTGGGTGCAATACGAGGCGCTGCTGCGCGATCCGCTGGGCACGCTCACGCCGGTCTTCGAGTGGCTGGACGAACCGATGCCGCCGGATTTCGAGGCGCGAGTGGGTCGGGCGTCGCACTCGTCGGTGAAGCGTTACAAGAGTGTCGAGGCGCGGCTAATCGCGTGGCGCGATGAGCTGCCATCGGCGGAGCAGCGTCGGGTGTTGGCGTGGGCTGGGCGCTTCGGGGTGGGTGGCGTGGATGTATAATTGGGGTGTAGTAGCGAGGAGCTAGGCCGTAGGGATACGAATCTCGCGTTGGAGTTGCAAGCTGCGAAGGCCAAAATCGCGGAACTCGAAGCGGCCCGCGAAAAAGATCGTGCGTACATCGCGGAGACGGAATATAGCGATGCCATCCAAGTCGAGGCAATCCATATCGCCCGCGAGGCAGGGACCGATACAAACTCAGCAACGCATGTCCAGCGAGCCTATCGATTGATAAGTGCCCGCCGAGTTGAAGCACACAATGTACCTGGGTTCTTCAAAATCGGCATCTGAACAACGATTGGCCTTGTGGGGCCGTTTGTTGCATTTCATATCGACAACGGGCGTTTCGGCTTTGCAATTGGGTTACTTTTCTTGATTCTGTGCCTGATGATTGTGCAGCTATTCCTGTGCTGCATCTAAGCAAGCGCACCCCGCCGCAACGCGCTACAATACCCTGCACAAACTAATTCGACGAACCCTCTTGTGCGGACGAAACACGATGAAACCGATCGCAACATTTTCTATCGCAGCCTACGACCCCGATGAACAGGCCTGGGGCGTCGCCGTCGCGAGTAAGTTCCTGGCAGCCGGTGCGCTGGTGAGTTGGGCACGCGCCGGGGCCGGTGCCATCGCGACCCAGTCCTATGCTAATGTGACGTACGGGTCGCGCGGCCTGGACATGATGGAGCAGGGCCTCACGGCGCACGAGGTGCTGAACACGCTCATCGAGGCGGACGACGGGCGGGCGCAGCGGCAGGTCGGCATTGTCGATAGCTTCGGCAACGCGGCGGCCCACACCGGCGCAAGCTGCTACGACTACGCCGGGCACGTCCTCGGTGAGGGGTTTTGCTGCCAGGGGAACATCCTCACCGGCAAAGAAACGCTCGATGCGATGGCGGCGGCCTTCACCGAAAGCGACGGCGAACTGAGTGATCGTCTGACGGTGGCGCTTGCCGCAGGCGACAACGCGGGCGGCGACAAGCGCGGCAAACAGGCTGCTGCCGTGCTCGTCGTTAAGGCGAATGCCGGCTACGGCGGCGACAACGACCGCTACCTCGACCTGCGCGTGGACGACCACCCAGACCCCGTGACCGAACTCAAGAAGCTCGTGGCGGCGCACCACGTATTTTTCGGCGCGCCGAAGCCCGAAGACGCGCTGCCCATCGATGATGCGCTGGCCCGCGAACTGCGCGCGATGATGGCCCAGGCTGGGCACTTCGAAGGTGACCCTGCTGGCCCGTGGGATACCCTCAGCAAGCAGGCGTTTTGGGCGCTGGTGGGCAACGAAAACCTCGAAGAGCGCTGGAGCCTCGATGGCAACACGGACGAAATAGACCGGGTCGCGCTCGATTATTTGCGGATGCGGTTTCGCAAGTAACCATGCGTGTGACGAAAGCGCACACCCGCAGCTACGATGACCCCATCATGCTACGTGCAGGCGATGTTGTGCAGGTCACCAAACGCGATATGTTCGATGGAGCGTATTTGTGGCTGTGGTGCCTCGGCGGCGATGGCAAGGAAGGGTGGGTGCCGGCGGCCTTCCTCGACGTGGACGCGGACGAAAAAGCCGCCCGCGCACGGCGTGACTACAGCGCGCTCGAACTCACGGTAGCCGAAGGGGAGGTCGTGACGGTGGTCGAGTGCGAGAGCGGGTGGTGCTGGGTGAAAAATGCGCGCGGCGACGCGGGCTGGGTACCAGCGTCGACCCTCGCCTAGCCCTTCTCTGTGGTGACGGCCAACACACTCGCGATGACTGCCGCACCGCCGATCACTTGCAGCGCCGAGGGAACCTCTGCCAGCAAAAACAGCGCAAGTATCGCACCGATGACCACCGACGCCTGCATGGCGATGCTCATCACCGTGGCCTGGAAATAGCGCAGCCCGAGGTTGATGCTGAGGTGCGCGAAAAACTGCGCGAACACGGTTACCATCAATACCCAGAAGTACGCCGTGGCGCTGTAGCCCATAAGCGGCACACCTGTGACAATGGCAACTGTGGTCGCGACGAGCGCCGCCACGCTGAACACCACCCAGCTATACACCGTGCTGGGGATGGATTTGTTGATGCGGCGACCGATGAGCAGATAAGCCCCGATGCCGAAAGCATTCAGCAGCGCGAGCGATGCCCCCAAAAGTGGCTGACTACCCACCTCCATTGTGCTGCCGCCGAAGGTAATCAACAGGCTGCCAACCAACGCGATAAACGTGCTGGCCCACACCCGCCGGCTGAACGTCTCGTGCAAAATCACGCCTTCTGCGGCGAGCACCCACAGTGGCGAGGTGCGCCGCAGCGCCCCGTTGACGAGCACGCTGGTGTATTCCAATGAATAGAAGAGCAGAAGCAAGTTCGTTGCCATGAGTAACCCTGCAATCGCGGCAAGGGCGAGGGCTGTGGGGCGTAGTGCGCGGACGGCATCGAAATGACGAGTGAGAATGTAGGGCGTAAGGGCGATGCTGACGAGGACGAGACGCACGGCAACAATGTATGGTGAGGGGGCACCTGCGTTCTGTGCATATTTGATGAAGATCGGCACAAAGCCTGCCGCCGCGATGACAATCGTTATCACCACATAGGCGATGAGGGGTTTGCCCTCGGCGCGGGGTCTGGCAGACTGAACGCGGGTGTGGGTAGCCATTATGAGTCCTGAATGTCGAACGACCAATGAGGGAGTGTAGCGCACTGACGAGGCGAGGGACAGTCTACGCGATCTTAATCTTACTGCTTGCTCACGGGCTGCGGGTGGCCGCGTTAGGCGCAGCACAGCGCTTTCATCCCGATGAGGCGCTATTTGCCGATTTTGCGCGCGGCGCGGCGGTCCACGGGCAGTGGATGCTGCCTGGCACGCTCGATAAGCCGCCACTAAGCCCGTACATCCAGGCGCTTACGATGCACTTCATCGGCGTAACGACCGACGAGGACGGCCTGCGCGACATGGACATCTACCGGGGGGAGTTCGCCGCGCGCCTGCCGTCGATGTGGGCGTCGGTGCTGGTCGTCGCACTGACGATTGCGCTGGCGAAAAGACTGTATCGCAGCGAAGGGGCCGGGTTGGCGGCTGGCCTTATCATTGCGACATCGCCCTACGCGGTGGCCTTCGCGCCGACGGCCTTCACCGACGGGCCGATGCGGCTCGCGGTGATGTTGGCGCTGTGGTCGGCAGTGCGCGGGCGCGGAATTTCCGCCGGGCTGTGGGCTGCCGTCGCGGTGGGGTGTAAGCAACAGGCGATGTTGTGGGTGCCGTTGGTGGCATGGGTGCGCATAACGAAACGGGCGAGGCCATGCCTCGCCCCTACGCGGTACCTGCACTGGACAGGACTATTTCGGTTTGTGGGTGCATTTGCCGCCGGGTTGCTGATGCTGCTCGGGTGGGATGCCGCGCGCAGTGACTGGCCATCGGTGCTGGTGCTGGCGATTGCCAACAACGCGCCGCCGGGGCCGGTTATCGAGCCAGCGGAGGGCCTCATGCGGCTCGGTGTGTGGGTGAACTTTCTGCTGCGGATAACGCCTGCGCTGCCGCTCGTGGTTTTCGGGGTGTCACGCGGGGTTCCGCGTACGGTGTTGCTGCACATGGTCGGCTACAGTGCCCTGCACATCGTGGTGCCGTTCAATCAATATGACCGGTATCTGGTGCCGCTGGTGCCGCTGATCGCGATGTTGGCTGGTGGGGGGGCGGTTCGGTTTTTCGGTGGTCGGTCGTGGCAACGCGGGCGGATGCGCTTTCGCGCATCTCGGCACGCGCGAGCGCGTGCCGAGGCGAGGCCAAGCCCCGCCCGCCCGCGTGCCGTGGTAGTGCCGATTCTGGTGAGCGGGTCGCTGATTTTCCACGGTTGGCTGGGCGTGACGGGCACGATCGGCGTCGGTGGCGATATGGGACGCCACACCGGCATCGATGACCTGGCGGCGTACCTCAACGCGCGCGAATTCGGGGCCATCGTGTACGACCATTGGCTCGGGTGGGAACTCAACTACTACCTCGGCGCATGGACGGATAAGCGCCGTGCCTATTACCCGTCACCCGACGCGATGATCGCTGACCCGGCGGTGCGTATGCCCGATGCCGCGCCGCGCTATTTGCCCGCGCCTGCCGATGCGGACGTTCTGCCGTGGGTGCACGCACTGCGCGAGGCCGGGTTCGACGTGCGGCGGGGGTACGATGATGGACGTTTCGTCGTGTGGGTGTTGCAGGAGCGCGCGGTGGAGGATGCAGGATGATCGAAGCCGCAACGCAAAGTCGGCGGTTTGCGGCGAGTGCCGCCCCGCTTTCCCGGGTCGGGGGCCGTAGCGCACTTGCGTAGACGACCGCCCTGGGGATGATGCCTACTGCTGCCGGTTGACGGGTCGCCCCTTCGCGAGCAAGTCCTTCACTGTGCTAACGAGGTTGTTCGCCAGGTAGGCCTTGGTCAGGTACCGGTCGGCACCGCTGTCCAACGCTTCGCGGATTTGGATCGGGTCCGCAAGTGCCGAGAGCACGCATATCGGCATGGCCTGTAACTGCGGCTTGCGGCGGATGTTCTTCAGTAGGTCCACACCGCTGATGTCCGGCAACATCATATCCAAAATGAGCAAATCGGGCGGGGCATCGCGCAGGACGCGTGCGCCCTTCTTTGCGTTGTTAGCGGTGATCACGTTCATCTCGTAGCGGCCCAGCAGGGCCGCGATGAGTTGCAGCATTTCGGTATCGTCATCGATGACGAGGACGCTGGGTCGGGTGGTCATGGTGTTGGTTCCTGCTCGTCCATCACAATTTTATTTTTACGCAAGCTGCCCATACTTGCAACAGCTTAGCTCACATTCCGATATATCAAAACACCAATCAAAGGGCAGGTGCCACCCGTCGTTTGCCACGCCACGGCCCAACCGCCACCCCGGCCCGCTACAGGATTGTCCTTTGCCTATTGGCGCGCTTAGGTGTATCGTATGGGGGGTATCACCAGACGTAGTCTCACACGAAGGGGAAGGTCTTTATGCGTTCACGAGGGGGCCGGGCGGCATTATTACTTATCGTCCTACTTGCGGCAGGTTGTGTGCGACAAGCCGGGCAACCGCTGCAAATTGACCCGATCGACATCGATATTCCGACCTTCACCCCGGCACCTACCGACCCCGATGCCGGGGCGCAAGCTGCCGAAACCGACGACGTCGTGCCGACCGACTTGCCGATGACAGTCGTCCAACCGACCAATACCCCCACCGAGACGAACATCCCAGCGCTTGTGGTGACGGATACCCCCGCCGCAACACCCATCCCTGCCGAGTCGGGTGAGGCAATGGGCGAAGATAATGGCGCGATGGCCGAGGGCGGCGCAACAGCAACGCCCAACGACGGCTTCATCGACCCCGGAAGCGCGCCCCTACCGGTGACCATCGCGACGGCGACACCGCGCCCCACAGCGACATCGGCAGCCCCGATTAATAGTGGTGCGGGCGATGCCGAAGGTGCCATGATGGACGAGGGCGACGGTGAGTCGATGGCTGAGGAAGTCGACAATACGGCAGAACTGCCCGCAGACTGCATCTATGTGGTACGAGCGGGAGACAATGTGTTCCGCATCGCGGTGAACAACAACGTCACCGTAGCGGAGATGCAGGACGCCAACCCGCAGCTTACCGGCGCCAACCCGATTATCCAGCCGGGGCAGGAATTGCAGATCCCGAACTGTGTGCCGGGCGAAGCCCCCGCTACCGAAGCGCCAGCGGTCGTCGGTGACGACAGCGTGCCCACCCCGCCACCGAGCGACCAGCGCGTATACATCGTCGAAAGCGGCGATACGCTTGGCAGCATTGCAGCCCGCTTTGGCGTGACGATTAGCCAGCTTGCCCAGGCCAACGATCTTGTGAACATCAACTCGCTGAGCATCGGCCAGGAGCTGCTCATCCCCACCCCGGCCCCTGCCGAGCCGGTCGAGGTGCCGCCGGGCGGATAATCAGCACCAGCGCGCAATCGCGTAGGGGCGCAGGCGAGACGCAGTGAGCCTCGCCCGAATACAGGGCACCCATCGGGTCTCCATCGATACGGGTGCCCTGTTTTTGGTTATGATGAAAGGTGCATCCGCAAGCGTATTGAACGGACAGGCCGTTGCTAAAAATCGGCGATTTTTCGAAGCTCACGCAGGTTTCCGTGCGGATGTTGCGCTATTACGACCAGCACGGACTGCTCTCCCCTCCCCACACCGACCCGCACACCGGCCACCGCTTTTACGAACTCGCCCAGATGAAGCAAACGCAACGCATCCGTGCTTTGCAAGACGCAGGCCTCTCACTGGACGACATACGCGATGTGTTCCACACCGACCCCGAAGCCGAGACCGTGGCGACGCTCTTGCGCGACAAACGCGACGCTCTTCAGTCAGAAATTGATGCGCTGACCATGCGCCTGTATCGCCTCGATGCGCGCCTGCACCAACTCGGCAGCGACGCCGAAACGCCCGACCTCGATGTAGTGCTGAAGTCCGTCCCAGCGATGCTTGCCGCAACATCGCGCGCCCTTGCACCCCAACCGCACGATGTGCCGTTCTTCTGTGAGAAGACCCTGACCTACCTCGCGCACTTTGCCCACGAAGGCAAACTGCCCGTCACCGGCGAGGAGATGCTGATGTATCACAACGACGGCTATGTCGAGGAGAATTACGACATCGAAGCGGCGCTTGTGCTCGATTTGCCCGAGCGACCTGCCGACATCGACCTACCGACGGGCGTGCAAATCGTCGAACTGCCCGCCGTGTTACAGATGGCGACTGTCGTATATGAGGGGGCGCTGCGTGAGATGGGGCCGACCTTCCAGGGGTTGCTGCTGTGGATTGCCCGCAGCGGCTACGAGATCATCGGGCCGTCACGCGAGGTACATCACGATTTGGTACGGGCCTATGAAGTCGGTGATAGTGCGCATGGCCTCGTAGAACTCCAAATTCCGGTCAGGCAAGGGGAGTAGTCTGCTCATCGGTTACTCATCTTAGGGCGGTTGCAACTGACACGATGGCAGGCCCTATCCTCCAGATATAGACAAACACACACACGGAGGGCCTACCATCATGATCTTCGACACACTCGACCAGTTCCCGCCCAGCAAAGCCTTATCGGTTCTCGTGCGCGTCGCCCCGGTCATCGCCATCAGCGGCGGCATCGCCGTAGAAACAGCCTTCGCGCTGTCGCGGTACCCGGTACCGCTCATCGAAGGGCAACTTGCCTTCGATAGCGACCTCATCAAAAGCTACTACGCAATTTTGCAGCAGCAGGGTACCTTCGGCACCTACGTTGCCACGCAAATCATCGACTACGGCCTCATAGTTGGCATGTTCCTGACGGGCTTCGTGCTACATGTTGCGATGGGCCGCGCCTATGCGCCGGGGTCGTGGGGGCGGCGGCTGAACTACATTGCAGCCTTTTTCCTGCCATACTGCGCTTCGATGGACGCGCTGGAAAACGTCACGTCGTTCTTCATGCTCGCAAACCCGACCGGCTTCGCGGATTGGTTGGGGTCGGTGTACTCCACCTTCGCAGCCTTGAAGATGGTGGGTGCGCCCCTTGGAATGGGGGCGTTGCTCATCGCACTCGCCGCCTTTGGGGTGATGAAGCTGCGTCAGCGCGGCACTGCCCAGGCCAAGGAGGCCACGACATAGCGCGCCATTTGTGGAAGGGCGTAGGCGAGACGCAGTGAGCCTCGCCCTTCTCATTTTATGCTATGGCTACGGCCGGCTGGGGATCGTCGGCCAGCGCAGTTGAATCGTGTTTTCGCGGATGGCAACCAGCGCAAAGGAGACCTTGTCGCCGGGGTTAAACACCACATCGACCAGCAAATCGGCATCGGCGTTGGCCTCGGCATGGCTGAGGAACGCTTCCGTCGATTCGTTTTCGACCGGCATCCAACGACCCCACACGAACCAGTTCGCGCCACTCGTCACCTCGATGTGGCCCACCAGGGAACCCTGCCAGTACACTTCACTATGTCTTGCCATCGTTGGCTCCTCTACTTTATGTCGAACTTGCACATTCCCATGTAATAGACGCCCCGTAAGCCCAAAAGTTTCGCTCCCACACGAAAATCTTACCTTGGCTGCCCATTCGTTTCGCTATCGTCATCTATCGCTAGCGTATCGCTTGCACGATCGCCTTATACCCATCGGACCAACCCGACACCTTTTACCGTGGCCCCGCGTACAGCCCCTCGGTAATCGTGATGTCGTCCCAGGTGCCCCATGTGGCCGTGTCGCTGTCGCCCGGCCCGGCGATAGCCACGCCGACTTGCCCGACCGTGAACTCGTCGTCGCGGACATCGCCCGCAAACTGCCCGTTGATGAACAGCGCCAGATACGCCGAAGAGCACACCGCCACGATGTCGTTCGCTGCGAAGTCGTCCGCCGTGCGGATGGCATCGGATGGCCCCCAGGGCAGTAGCGGAATCAGGTCGCTTTGGGTGGCGTTGCCCTTTTGGATGCTGAAGTTCCCCTGCTGCGAAATCAGGAAGTAGTAGCCGTTGCCGTCGTCGTCGGCGCGGCACACCACGCCCATACTTGCGGAAAGGCGCCCGCGTTGCTGTTGCAACGTCGCTTCGACGACCGTGTTCGCGTAGCGACCCGCCACCAGCGAGACGATGTGACCGAGGTTCGCGAGCACCGCGCCTTCGAGGGCTTCGGCGTCGGCATCGTGCCGGAAGACCGCCCGGCCCTGGGGTGCGGTGAACAACTGCCAGCCCTCGGCACCTGTGCGGAAGTCGTACGTCGCCTGTTCGTCGCGCAGCACGACGCGCCCGGTTGGGTCGGTCTCTGGTGCGCAAGCGGCCAGCAGGCACAATACCCATAAAAGAATGAGTCGCATCCATCGTTTCGACATATGGGTATCGTGACATAGCAAGCGGCGGGCGTCCAGTTTAGCAACCGTTAAAATTGCGATAATCGAATTGGATGTTGATTAACATTCCCAAATGGCCGGTGTTCTGTTGTTGCCCCTGGGTAGTCGTCGTGTATAATCGCATTAAAGCGTGCAGCCTACGAGGGGTTCAAATAGTAACAAATGATTGAGGTCATTATCGATAGCATCCGTGTAAGTTTGATGTCGCAGCATCGCATCGTCGTGCTGAAGGACATGAACAGCGACCGCTACCTGCCGATTTGGATCGGCCCCTGCGAGGCAGACGCCATAACAATCGAACTACAGGAAATGCCGCCCCAACGCCCGCTCACACACGACTTACTGAAAACCGTCATCCGCGAGATGGGCGGCCAGGTTGTGCACATTTTGGTGAGTGACCTACGCAACGACGTGTATTATGCGCGCATCGTCGTGGACGTGGACGGCAAGAAGGTCGAAATCGACAGCCGCCCCAGCGACGCCATCGCCTTGGCCGTGCGGGTGAAGGCACCGGTGTTCGTGGCCGAAACCGTCATGGAGCGCGCGGCTATCGAACCGGATGAGGACGTGGAAGATGAAGTTCTCGAAGAGACCGACGAGGATGTCGAAGAGGGTAAGCTGAGCGCATTTATGGACTTTGTGGACTCGCTCGACCTGGACGACATCGACGACGAAGAGTAATCCGCGCGCCAACGACTGAATAACCTAAGAGGTACCATTGGCGCGCCCCGGCCTGTGGGGCGCGCCTTTGTGTTCTATTACATATGATCGACCAACCACAAGATGCACCCTATAACCAGAGTATCGAAGAAGCGGTCATCGGCGCGGTGCTGGTGGACCCTAACGCCTTCTTAAACCTTGCGGCCTTCCTCACCCCGGAGGATTTCTTCTTCCTGCGGCACCAGTACATCTGGGAGGGGTTGCTTACGCTCAACGATGCGGGCGAGGTCATCGACTATTTGACGCTCGCCAACCAACTCGATAGCAGCGGTCGCCTTGTGGAAGTCGGCGGGGCGGCTTACCTTACACACCTCATCAACAGCACGCCGACGGCCATCCATGCCGAGGCCTACGGGCGTTTGGTGGAGCGCGACGCGCTGCGGCGTCGGCTGTTGCAAGCTGCCGACGAGATCAAAGTGTTGGCGCGCGACCGTGAGTTGACGGTCGAGGAAGTGACCAGCACCGCCGAGGCCAAGCTGTTCGAAATTACCGAGCGGCGTGTGCAGCGCGACATCGTCTCGGTGCGCGAGGCGACCAGCGATTACCTCAACCAAATCGAAGAGATGATGCAGCACCGCACGGGTGGCATGGGGCTGTTCACTGGCTTCAATGGGCTGGATCGCCTGCTGGGTGGGTTGCAGCGCAGCGACCTCATCGTGTTTGCGGGGCGGCCCGGCATGGGCAAAACGTCGTTTTTGCTCTCGCTCACGCTTAACGCGGCGATGCTCTATCGCGGGCGGGTGGCCATCTTCTCGCTCGAAATGGGCGCCGAGCAAATCGTGCAGCGTATGGTCGCGATGGAAACCGGCATCAACATGCAGCGCTTACGCACCGGGCAGTTCGATGAACACGAGTACGGCAAGCTGCTGGAGGCCGCCGGGCGACTGAGTAATTTGCCCATCTACATCGACGACTCGCCCTCGCTGACGCCGTTGCAACTGCGCACCAAAACGCGTCGCATCGCCCACGAGCACGGCCTCGATTTGATTATCGTCGACTACATGCAGTTGATGAACGCAGGCGGCACCTACCAGAACAACCGCGTGCAGGAGATCAGTTATATCAGCCGTATGTTGAAGGAACTCGCGCGCGAACTGAATGTGCCGCTGCTGAGTGCGGCGCAGTTGTCGCGCGCTGTCGAGCAACGGCAGGACAAGCGCCCGCAGCTCAGCGACCTTCGCGAAAGTGGCAGTATAGAACAAGATAGTGATATTGTGATGTTCTTATACCGTGATATTGTATACAACGAGGCCACCGAAAACCCCAACAGCGCCGACGTGATCGTCGCGAAGCACCGCAACGGCCCCACCGACGTGATTCAACTGTACTTCGACCGCAGCGTGACGAAGTTCCTCGATGCCACCCGCGAACGCGTAGACCTGACGAGCTTTTAACCCCCATGACGACTTTCGACGGCTTCCCCGATGGCAAAACGGAGTGGGCGCGCCTGCCTGCGCTCTTCTTCCGCGATTTAATGCCCCTCATCGACGACCTGGGCGAACTGAAGGTAACGTTGTTTGCGATGTATGCCTTACAGCAGCGCGAGGGGACCTACCGCTACCTCACCCGCGCCGACTTCGACGATGTGCCGTCGCTGGCCGGGGTCAACATCGACGATGGGCTGGCGCGGGCTACCGCACGCAAGGCGTTGCTGTGCGCCAAACTCCGCGATGGGCGCATGCTGTATTTGTTCAACACTGCGCGCGGGCGCGAGGCCGTCGCGAGCATTGCAGCGGGGCATGTGCTGCCTGCCGGTGACGACGGCGACGTGGAGATACTGCCGCCGCGCCCGAACATCTTCAAGCTGTACGAGGACAACTTCGGGCCGCTGACGCCGCTCATCGCGGACGAACTGAAAGATGCCGAGAAAGACTACCCGCACGACTGGATCGAAGCCGCCTTCCGCGAGGCGGTGCAAAGCGAAAAACGCAGTTGGCGCTACACGCGCGCGATCCTCGAACGGTGGCGCAAGGAAGGAAAGACGAGCCATGAAACCACTGGGCGACATCATGAACCGAATGGTCAACGATATATCGCAGGGAACTACGCCGACTTCATCGATCACTAACGGCCCGGTGGACGAACGAGACGACCACGCCTGCCCGGTGTGCGGCGCGGAAGAGTGGCGCTGCAACGGCATCGGCTTTTACAGCGACGATGTGCCCCACGGCCATCCTAACTTCGGTAAGTTGCTGCGCTGCCCCAACAACCCGGTCGATGCCGACCTCGACCGCAAGGACCGCCTGCGCGAGATGAGCAACCTCGCAGATTTTGCCGACAAGCAGTTCGAGACGTTTAACACGGCACCGGGCGGCACCTCGCTTGCCGAGCGCAACTCGCTGGACCGCGCGCTGAAAGCGGCGCAGGAATATGCCTACACGCTCGATGGCTGGCTGCTGCTCGATGGCCCATTTGGTGTGGGCAAAACGCACCTCGCGGCGGCGGTGGGCAACGTGCGCCTGGAATACGGCGAGCAGGTGTTGTTCATCACGACGCCGGATTTGCTCGACCACCTGCGGAGCACCTACGGCCCGTCTTCGGAGATCGCCTACGACGCGCTGTTCGACCGGGTGCGCAACGCCGACCTGCTCATCCTCGATGACTTCGGTGTGGAAAACCCCAGCGCGTGGGCACAGGAAAAGCTGTTCCAACTATTGAACCACCGCTACACCCGCCGCCTGCCGACCGTCGTTACGACCAATGTGCGCCTGGAAACGCTCGACCCACGCCTGAGCAGTCGTTTGCAGGCGAAGTTCGTCAACCGCGCGACCATCGCCGCGCCCGATTTCCGCTCCAATGCGCGCCAAAAGCGCAATCAGATGAGCGAACTGGACATGTATCGCTACTACTCGTTGGCGAACTACGACGTGCGCGGCGACAACGCCGCCGAAACGACGAACTTGCAGAAGGCGCACGCGCAGGCGCAGCGCTTCGTGGAGCAGATGCGCGGCTGGCTGGTGTACATGGGGCCGAGCGGCACCGGGAAAACCCACCTCGGCGCGGCGATTGCCGGGGCCGCCGAAGCCGCAGGCCACGAGTCGGTGTTCATCACCACGCCGAACCTGCTGGACCACCTGCGCAAAACATTCGATCCATCGGCGGGCATGACCTTCGACGATCAGTTCCAGTATGTGAAGCATGTGCCCCTGCTCGTGCTCGATGACCTCAGCGCCGTCGATTACAACAAGCCGTGGGTGAAGGAAAAGCTGTTCCAACTGTTGAACCATCGCTATGTCAGCAACATGCCGACGGTCATCACCACCAACCACACGATGGACGAACTCGACGCGCGCCTGCGCACCCGCATCATGGATCGCAACCGGTGTGTGATTTTCGGCATCACGGTGCGCCCGTATGTCGAGCGCGGAGGGCGGCGCTAGTGCGCGCGCCAGACCTCACCTTCACGGCCTACGACCGGCGGCAACGGCGGGCCACCCGCGACCTGACGTTTTACAACTATCACGTCCACACCCACCTGGACTGGCAAAGCACCGACGACTGGCTGCGCAACGAGCACACGCGGCTCTCGCTTGCCTGGCGCGATGGCCGCATGGTGGGCGCGTTGGGCGCGTCGCCGCCGCTGAATGGCACCGTGTGGATTCGCATGGCGGCGATCTCCGATGGTGAACAGCCTGGCGAGGTGCTGAAGGCGTTGTGGAGCTACACCTCGGAGCAACTCCGCGAGAAGGGTGTTACACGGGCTGCCGTGTTGGTGACGCGCGAGTGGCTCGGCCAGTACCTCGATGACCTGGGGTTCGCCTACCTCGAAGACATCGTGACGCTGCGCCGCACTGGGCGGCGAATGCCCGAGAGCGACCGCGAACCGCCGAAAATCCGCGCCATCGACCTGGTCGATATTCCGGTCGTCACCGCGATAGACCAGGCCGCCTTCGAGCCGTTGTGGCAGCTTAGCGAAAACGATGTGCGGCAGGCGGTGCGCATCGCGGCGTATGCGTCCGTTGCCGTGGTCGATGACGAGATCGTCGGCTATCAGGTGAGTACATCGCATGGGCTGAGTGCCCACCTTGCCCGCCTGGCAGTGAACCCGGCGCTACAGGGGCAGGGCATCGGGGGGGCGCTGCTACGCGATATGCTATTGCGCTTTTTTCGGCGAACGATGTTCACCTCGACGGTGAACACCCAGGAGAGCAATATTCGCAGCCAGCGGTTGTACGAGTATTTCGGTTTTCAGCGCAATTACTACGACCTGCCGGTGTGGGTAACCGATTTTGACGGCGGGGCGGGGTAGCCCTATATTCCGCCGGGTCGCGTAGGGGCGCAGGCGATACGCAGCGAGCCACGCCCGCTCGCCGCCCACCCACATGTCAAGCGATCACATGGAGGCAAGGCACAACCATGACCATCATTTACCACGATGAAGACGCCAACCCGGCCTTCCTGCGCGACAAACGCGTGAGCGTCATCGGCTACGGGAAGATGGGCCGCCCGATGGCCCTGAACCTGCGCGATAGCGCCGTCGATGTGATTGTCGGCACGCGCGACGAGGAAACCCGCGCCGCTGCCGAGGCCGAGGGATTCCGTGCGCGGGCTATCGATGATGCCGTGCAACAAACCGACATCACCTTTTTGCTATTGCCAGACGAAGTGATGCCCGGCGTGTACCTGGAGCGCATCAGCCCGTACCTCCACCGGGGCGACTCGCTGGTATTCGCGAGTGCGTACAACGTGGCCTTCGGCTTTATCGAGGCGCCGCCCTTCGTCGACGTCGCGCTCATCGCGCCGCGCACCCTCGGCGATGCCGTACGCGAACGTTACATCAGTGGCGAGGGCTTCTACAGCTTCATCTCCGTAGGGCAGGATGCCAGCGGCAACGCCTGGGATAACCTGCTCGCGCTTGCTGGCGCAGTGGGTACACTCCACGCCGGGGCCATCGAAATCAACTTCGAGCGCGAGGCCGAACTCGACCTGTTCATCGAGCAGGGGGTGCTGCCGGCCTTCCAGCATGTGATGATTACCGCTGCGAATTTGCTCATCGGCCAGGGCTACCCGCCCGAGGCCGTCATCACCGACCTGTACCTCAGCGGCGAATTCACCGACTATTTGCAACGGGCGCGCAAGCACGGCCTCAACGAGGCCTTGCGCTTCACGGCCCCGCACACGCAATACGGGATGCTCAGCCGGGTGGACCGCTTCAACGAATTGAAGCTAGAGCGCCTGATGGAAGTAACGCTGGAGCAGATCAAAGATGGGAGCTTCGCGCAGGAGTGGGCGCGCGAATATGCCGATGGCTACCCACGCCTGGAGAAGCTGTACAAACAGCGCGAGCGCATGGAACTGTGGGAGTTGGAAAAACAGGCCATCGAAATGCTGGGGGCCAACGATGATGCCGACGAAGACCCCCACGGTCAAGATGGTATAGATTAAGTTTTAGACTATACTTATACCTATAGGCCAGCGGAGGAATACACATTTTGAACGATAACAGCCGCGAATTGATTCGAGCTTTTATTACAGATTTTCGGAACCCCAGTTCCGACATTCGTGAGCGGGCTGCGGTTCAGGTGCTGGACTACGGCGACGAAGCAGTGGAGTTGTTGATCGAGGCATTGGGCACCGACGACGCGAATGTGCGCCACATGGCAGTGTGGGCACTCGGCGAAATCGGGGATGAGCGCGCGATCGAGCATTTGTTGGGGGCGCTGCACGATGAAAACGAGCGCGTGCAGGATTGGGCTGCCCATGCCCTTGGCGAAATGCGCGCGACGGACGCGGTTGCCCCCCTCATCGACCTGTTGGCGTCTCCGCGGGCGTCTACGCGCCGCAACGCGGCCTCGGCCCTGGGTTGGATCAACCACCCCGACGCGATTGCGCCGCTCATCGTGTGCCTTAGCGACGAGGACTCGCATGTGCGTGGTGCCGCTGCCGAAGCGCTCGGTAAGCTACAGGCGACCGAAGCCGTCGACACGCTCGTCGACGGGCTAAACGACACCGACGAATGGACGCGCAGCCAGTTTGCCCACGCCCTCGGCGACATCGGCGATACCCGCGCGGGGCAGGCGCTCATCGTGTGTTTGGGCGACGACGGCGAGTGGGTGCGCTATAACGTTGCGTGGGCGCTGGGCCGTGTAGGGGGCGATGCTGCCGTGCAACCGCTCATCAAGTTGCTGCAAACCGACCCCAGTGTGAACGTGCGCCGGGGGGCCGCCGAGGCGCTAGGCACCATCGGCGACCGCAGCGCATTGCAGGCGCTACAGGTCGCGCTACAAAACGAGGATCGCGCGAACCTTCGCTCGGTGATCGAACGAGCGATGCGGGTGCTTAGCCAGAATTAAGCTCCACCTGCGGGAACTGCTTCAGCGCGTCGATAAATAGCTCTCGAATTTGGGCGGCGGCTTCGGGGGTGTCGCCCTCGCAGCGCAGCACGAGGGCGTCTTCGGTGTTGCTAGGGCGCAGCACCGCCCACGCATCGTCCATCGTCAGCCGTACGCCATCGGTCGTGGTGAGCCGCGAGTGCTCGCGCGATATCACCCGCCGCACCCCGTCGATGACGGTTTGTTGCATCGGGATGGGGCAGCGTAAGCGCTCCATCGGTGGGGTATGTGCTTTGGGCAGGTCGGCAGTGAGCTTGGAGAGCGGACCCAGATTGCGGGTAATTAGCCCCGCGATGCGCCCCGCCGCCGCGAATGTGTCCTCGTAGCCAAAGTAGTTTTCCCCGATGAACAGGTAGCCCATGTAATCCCCCGCGAGCATCCCCCCCTTGTCGATCATCTCGGCATGTACGAGGGCATGGCCGCTACGCGCGACGATCCCGCGCCCGCCATGCTTGCGGATGTCATCGAAAACACGGTTGCTGTGCAGCACATCGCCGACGATGACCGCGCCGGGGTAGCGTTGCAACAGGTCGCGCGCCAGCAGCATCAACAATTGGTCGCTCGGCACATACGCGCCGGTTTCGTCGACGACGCCAAGCCGGTCGGCATCGATGTCGAACACGAACCCGACATCGGCCTTTTTCTCGCGGACGGTGTCGGCCAGTTGGCGAATTTGTTCGAGGTCGGTGGGGTCCGTACGTTCGAACTGTGCGGTCGGCTCGCAGCGAATGCACGTCACCGTACACCCGAGCCGCTGGAACATCCGGGGTGCGAACAGCCCGGCGGTGCCGTGCCCACCATCGACGACGATGTGTAACGGTTTGCCGATGGGCACGCGCTGCACAACATCGTCGATGTACTGGCGGTACGACGACTGGTCGATGATGATTTCGCCCTGGCCGTAGGCCAGCAGGTTATCCTCGATGAGCTTGTGTAGCAGTTGTATCTGGTCATCGTACAGGCTGACGTTACCCACCCCCAGCTTGATGATGCCGATTTCGGAGCCACGGTGGCTGCTGGTAACCATCACGCTACCGGCGTTGCCACGGTTGTAGGCATGCCATATGAGGACGGGGGTTGCCACCAGCCCCAGGTCGAACACCCGGCAGCCGCTCGCGCGCAGCCCTTCCATCACGGCCTGGGCGATGGTGTAGGACTGTTGGCCGTTGTCGCGGCCCAGCACGATGGTGTTTTTCTTGGCGATGCGCTGGATGTACGTGCCGAAGGCCTGCCCCACCTGCCGTATGAGCTTCGGCGAGAGCGGTGGGTCGTCGCCAGTGACGACGCCGCGTACATCGTATGCCTTAAATACCTCGGTTTCTGTCATTACGTGAGTTGCTCTCTGTTCCTTCCAACAAGATTGTAATCATGGAGAGGGGGTTCGCACAACTTTTCGCTGCCCTTGCAACGAAGCCCTGTAGGCGCTAAGCTACCTAGCACGAACACGTATGGATTGGACCGATGGCATGAACGACCAGTTTCTCCCCTGGTTTTTGCAGGTGGCGATGCGCGTAAGCGGCGCAGAGCGGGGGATGGCGCTCGATCTCAACGATCAGATCGTGGCGCGCGTGAACTTAGAGGATAAGATCGTGCAAGAGCCGGGCTTCATCGGGTTCAACGTTATTCATGAGGCGCTCACCACCGGCGATCCGATCCTCACGAACAATCTCATCACCGACCCCAGCGATGCCCCCACCACCAACACCAACTTCGCCCATTTGCGCATCATCGTCGTGATCCCTGTGTCCGAGGTCGGCGCGATTTATATCGACCAGCCGATACGTATGGGTGTGATACCCCAACCCACCATCGACCGACTGATGCAAGTCGCCGCTGTGGACCCGGCGAGTGTTAACGAAATGGCCGACCTGCTCGCAGAGTACGACCGCCTGACGGAAAGTTAACCACCCCCTTCGAGGCGGTTGTTGACCGTCATATTGGGGAGAGACCAGCAGTGGGGGTGTGCTACCTCAGCCGAATGTGGATGCGTGTTTCGTCGGCATCGCCGTTATCCTGCCGAGGAGCGTCCGGCTCGTACTCCACCACGAACCGTCGATTCTTCGGGGTGAAGTGCTTCGCAAACTGTTAGGCAATACCGTAGCTTACATCATCAGGGTACACATCGCGCAGCGTCACCACGATGTGATCGGCATCGACCTCTTTAGCGTGGATCGTGCCCACATCGCCACCACGATGGTTGATCTGCAAAAAGTCGTTCCACAGGCTGTAAACCTCGAAGGGAGATGCATTTTCGTCGATGCTGGGCGGTAGGGTGGCGTTATCCACAATGGACATGCCGACCGCCACGAGGTAGGGCGTCATGTTGCCCAGGCCGCTGAGGATGTTGAACAGGTTCATCACCCGCTCTAGCGGATACCATTCGTTCGGGTCCACATCGTCTAGCCCCACCGATTCCACGATGGTGCGGTAGTCGTAAGCTTGCATGTTGTTGATGTAGGCGAGTACGCCCGTGCCAGTGACCTCAGTGCCGGGTTCGCAGGTGAAGTGGCGCATAGCAATAGCCTCCCTGGTGACGTGTAAGCGTGGGTAATTAATTAAGGTATCAATGCTTACTTTACACTAGGTTGTGGCTGTAACGCAATAGCCACGCACTACCCCAAACGCGGCAGACGCTTCGGTTGTGGCATACTCGTCAAAATATCGTCGATGACGTTGGCGATGCGCTTGCTGTACAGCCACACCATCCCCGGCTTTACATCCGCCAGGCAGATGACGGCCAGCGTCACCGTGTAGGGCTGCCCAAACTCGATGATGTACACGCCGTAGTCGTCGCCTTCGAAGTAGGTGGAGTGGAACTTGCGCTCCGAGAGGATGCTTGCCAGCGAGCGCTGCGCCTTGTGGTCGATATTCAACGCCTGCGTGAGCAATTGCAGGTCGTAGTCTTCCAGGGTACCGGCAGCGCCGACCATATTCCCTGCGCTATCGACCAGGCCTACGAAGCGCGCGCGCACATGGTTTAGCAGGCGGTTGAGTTCGATGTTGATTTTGTTGAACTGTTCGCGGCCCAGCACCAACGCAGCCGGGCGGGTGGAGGGGTCTAGCCGTTGGGTGCGGGTGCGCAAGGCCGTATCCTGCTCGTCGGTTTGGCCACCATCGTTTTGATCAGCCGCCAGGCGTGCGCTTTCGAGCTGCCGCTCGATTTGCAGCAGAAAGAAGGACATGTTCAACGGCTGGTAGAGGTAATCTGCCGCGCCCAGGCGATATACTGCCACGGCACTGCGCGGCGATAAGTCGTCGTCGATGACGACCACCCGGGCTTTGGGCCGTAACCCGCCGATAACCGCCAGCAGGTCCATACCGCTGAGGTCGGGCAGTTCGGCCTGCGTCACGATGAGGTCGAAGTTGGTGAGCAGGATTTCGCTCAGGGCTTCCTCGAAGGTGACCGCGTAGCTGGTGCTGTACCCGCCGCCGTCTTCGAGGGTTTCGGTAATTTGGGCACGGAGCTTTTCGTCGCTTGCGACAATGAGGATGTGTTCGTTACGGCGCGCGTTCATCGGTCACTCCCGTGGGCAGCACATCGGCCAGTAGGCGGTTCGCATCGAGCCAGCGAACCAGGCGGTCTTCGAGCGTCAGCATCCCGCGTACATAGCCCGTGCCGGTGGGGTGGGTTGGCGGGGCCACATAGCGCACACCGTCGACTTCGTCCACAACCAGGCCCACAAGCTGCCAGGTGGCCTGCAACACCACAAAAAAAGTCGTGAGGTCGATGGGGGCGTGGTCGCATTGCAGCAGGCGACGCATATCTATTAAGGGTAACGGGGTGCCGTGCCGGTTGGCGACCCCCAAAACTGCGGGGTTCGTCCCCGGGTAGGGGGTGGTATCCACCATCGCAGCCACCTCCACGACACTGTCGATATCGACGACAAAGCACTGCTGGCAGGCCGAAAATTGCAGCACTGCGATTTCAGTCATCATTGTCATCGGCGAGGTCGCTATTGCTTCCGCTGCGGCTGGGCGTCAGCCACATCACCATAATGATGGTCGGGGAATCCTCGCCCGTCAACATAATTTCGTCGACAAGTTCGCCCAACTTCGACCGCAGCGCGATAAGCACGTTATTTGCCGAAACGCCCGCCAGCCACGGCGTATCCAACGAAATTTGTAGGCCCGTGTTGGTGCGATGCCGCACCCCATTGAGGCGGATGGTGTGCGCGTCGCCGGTTTTTAGCACCAGTTCGGCGAGGGTGGCGCTGGCGCTGCTAAGCTGCGCCCGATGCGCCGGCGAAAACCCCACCAACGCCGCCGCATGGCGGGTCGTGTTGCGCACAATCATGATGTCCATCGGGTCGTCCACCTCGACAGACATCACCGGGGGGGCCGCGGTATAGGGCGAAGGCGATTCCATCAGCATTACTCTTCCAGGAGGCCCAGTTCTTGCAGCGTGCTCACCAGGTGTTCACTCGCGAACACATCCTTCGGGATGTAGTCGTCGGCCCCGGCGCGTAAGCCGCTCATCGTGGCCTTCGGGTCGCTCTTCTCGGTGAGCATAATCACCGGGACGTGCTGGGT
>CAYSVE010000019.1:0-22803 GCA_964434365.1 uncultured Anaerolineaceae bacterium
CCGCTACGGTCGATGAGCACAAGCGTATTCTCGAACAGGTTCGACTCAAGGAAGCGCTCGTCATCGAACTGGTCGATACCCCACGGCCCGGCAAGGCCATCCACGACTGTGATTGCCTGCCGTTGATACACCCGCATCAGCGAGTTCGTCTGGAAATCGGGCACCCACAGGTTAAGGTCACCTGCGGCGTCGTCCTCTGCGAAGATGGTGTGGGCATTGCGGATACCCCACAAATAGGTGACCGTTGCGCCGGTCTCGGCGTTGATCTCGTACAGGGTCCAGTCGCCGTTGCACGACGCATAGACCATGCCATCGTGCCAGAACAGGCCATTAGGCCGTTGTACATTCCCACTCAGCACCGACAAATCGGCCTGGATGTAGGGGTCGGTAATTTCGAAGCGGGCTGTTGCGACGTCGTCGGGTGCTTCTTCATCGGAGGGTTCGAGGTTGGGCATGGGGGTTGGGGTTTTCGTTGGCAGTGTATCCTGGGCGAGCAATACTGCCGGTGCCAGCAGCCCCACCACGAGGACCGCCAACACTGCGGAAAGTCGGTTCATGAAAGCCTCTTACGTTAGCTTGCGTTCAATATCACACCAAATGGCAGTGCGGGGACAGCGATGTAAAATGTGGTTCCCTCACCAGGCGCACTCTCTAACCATACCTTCCCCAGGTGGAGTTCGACAATAGTCTGTACCAAACTCAGCCCTAACCCAGTCCCCTCGATTTCCTCGGCCCCAGCCTGTTTGGCCTGGTAAAAACGGTCGAAGACGAGTGCTTGCTGCGCTTTGGGGATGCCGATACCGTTGTCGATAACGGAGAAGATGATCTGGCTGTTGTTCAAACGTGCCCGTACGACCACCTGCCCGCCCGGTTTACTAAACTTGATGGCGTTATCCACAAGGTTGATGAGCGCGCGCTCGAACTGCCCTTCGTCGCCCTGGAAGTTGGGCAAACCCTTCGCGACCTCTGCTTTGAGTTGGACGTTGTGCTTGCCTGCGTAGTTTCGTAGTTCCGTCAGGGTGTGGTCGACGATTTGCTGCGGAATGCATACCCCCAGCGTCCGTGTGCCGCTCTTGAGCCTTTCCATATCCAAAATACCGCTGATGATGCGATGCATTCGGACGAGCTGCTCTTCGAGTTCGCGCAGCGACAGTTGGATTTCTTCAGTGTCGTCGTCTTCGATACTGTCTGTGAGCAAGTCGAGGTTGGTAAGGGCTGCCTGCAACGGGTTTTTGAGGTCGTGGCTGGTCATGCGGATCATTTCGCTCTTGATGCGGTCCAGCTCTTTGAGTTGGGTAACATCGTTGAGCAGCGCGACCCATCCGTCGATGCGTGCACTGCCGAGTGTCGCGAGGTGGCACCAGTAGGTTTTGTTGTTGATGTGAATTTCGTAGCTGTAGGCACGGTGGCGCCTGATGTCGCGGATGACGGTTCGGAAGTCGGTTGGAAGTACGTCACTGGGCTGTAGCTGGGTGATCGCGTCGCCCGTTACGGTAGTAATAACCGGGAACAACCGCCGCGCAGCGGGGTTTGCAAATATCAGGTTCAGCTTTCGATCAACGGCAATCACCGGGCTTTCGGTGCTTGATAGCACGGTTTCTAGCTGGTTGCGCGCCGCCTCGATCTCGTGTGTAAGGTCGTTCTGTTGGTCGAACAAGCGGCTGTGGGCCAACGCAACCGCCGCCTGGGCCGCCAACAGTTCGAGTAAGCGCTCATCCTCACGTTGGAAGGCTTGCCCACGACGCCCGGCAACCACCATCAGTACACCCATTGCTCGGCCACCATACAGTAGTGGCACACAAATCACCGAGCCGAATGTCTCGCGGGCAAGGGGTAAATCGGGGCGTTGCTTCCAGTCGCGCTCGTAGTTGTCCAACCGAATCGAGCGTAGCGTGCGCGCGACGGTGCCCGCAACACCGTTGCCGAGCGGCAAGCGTTGCCCGACGAAGCTCTCTGGCATGTTGTAGACCGTTGCGAGTTCCAGGGCATCGCCATCGACGAGGAAAATACCCGCTCCGTCACCGTCGAGCAACCCTGCCGCCTGCGATGTGATTTGCCGAAGCACGATCTGCACGCCGAGTTGTTCGGTGATGGCAAGGCTCACGTTGTGCATTGCCTCCACCTGTGCGATACGCTCGCTATACGGTGAAATCACTTCGAGGCGAAGAATTGCGAGGCTGGTAATAAGCGCGGCAACCGAGCACAACACGATCGAAAACGAGAGGGACCCCAACGTGGGGTCTAGCAGGCCGATGCTCTGGCCAACCGCAAACAGAACCAAGCCGGTCACCAGTACGCGTGAGCGGGTTTGCTGGCGATAGCGCCACAGCAGGTAGAGCGTCGCCCCACCGAAGATGAGGTAAAAGAATATCGAAACTTGCTGGAAGCGATAGGCCAATGGCGCAGCGCTATCGACATCTAGGGGTTGGTCGGTGGCCTCCAGCAGAAATAACTGATAAATCGTGAAGACGGCGAGGCTGACGAGACCCAATTGACGGAAACGCTTCGGGATCGAACTCACAAGTGCCACGGTCAACAAGTAGACCGCTACGCTGGACCCCGCAAAGCCGACTTCTAGCAGGCCGATGGTCGGGACGAGCAATGCTTCACCGCCGTCGATGAGCGATAATGCCAGGGCCATCAACGATCCCAGGCTCCACAGTGTAACTGTGGCCAGAAAAACGCCGAAGAACTGGTTCAGGCCCTTACGCGGGTCCTGCCATAGGACGATGATCAGGAATCCGATGGAGAGAGACAGCGTAATGCCGTTGACAATCAGGGTAATCCCGCTCAGTAGGGGCATGGTCGTTCACGTCGCAGTCACGCTACCCGGCGCTTGTTTTTCGAAGCGATACCCCACCCGGTGCTCTGTGAGGATGTAAATCGGGTTAGACGCGTTCGGTTCGATCTTGCGGCGTAGCTGGCTCACATACACGCGCGGGTAGTAAATGTCGTCGATGTACTCGCGGCCCCACACCTGCTCCAACAAGTTTCGCTGAGATACCACATGACCGGCGTTTTCCATCAACACCGCGAGTAGCTTAAACTCGGTGGGTGTGAGGTGCACTTTGCGCCCCGTCACGTGTACGTGCCGCCGCTGTAAGTCGACACTCAGATAGCCGTCGTCGTAGTTCTGTTCGCTGCTATCGGAACCGGAGGTCTGGGCACGCCGGAGAATAGCGTGCATACGTGCAACGAATTCCTTGTTACGGACCGGCTTGATGAGGTACTCGTCTGCGCCGTTGTTCAACCCCTCGACGATGTCTTCCTCGGTGATTGCATTTGCCGAGAGCATCACGATAGGTGTATCGGCAACTTCACGGATGCGGCGGCACAACGTCATGCCGTCCATTTCGCCGGGCATCACAATATCGAGGATCACAAGGTCTGGGCGTTCCGAATAGAAGGCGTTGAGGCCTTGCAGGCCATCGGCACGCATCACAACCTCGAAGTTCTCGCGCGTGAGTTGGCGGCCTAACCCCTCGCGGACCGGTCTGTCGTCGTCAACAATTAATACTTTCATGATTGTGAGTTTAGCATCCTCAATGAACCGGGACAAGCGTTCTCACCAAGATCGAACCCAAGCGTGTGCATTGCGTTAGGTTCGGCATGGCGAACGACGCTATAATGATAGCATGAGAAATACGCCAATTTTGCGCAACACAGAAAGGTAACCCGGATGCCGTCACAGGCCCAGCGCGGTCTGCTGTTAATGTTGGTGGCCCTTTTGGCCACTGCGTGCACGCTCAGCAGTAACCCGCCCCAATCCATCGAGCTAACCGATGTACCGACAAGCACAGTCCCGCCAACGCGCACACCTCAAACGGGTGTCAACCTGCCGACGGCGTTGCCCTTCCCTACGAGCCAGGTCCAACCCGGCTTTAGCTTCCCCACATCGGTGGCGGTGCTCCCGCCGACCATCGCCGCCCCCGCCTCCACCCCCCTACCCATCCGCATTCTTATCCTTTCGCCAGTGCCGGGTAGCGTGGTTGCAGGGAACGTGCAGGTGCTTGGCGCGGCGAGTCATCCACAGTTTTTGCAGTATCAGGTGGAATATGGCCCAGACCCCAACCCCGGCAACCTGTGGTTCCCTGCATCGTCTGTTGTGCAAAGCCCAGTACAGAACGGCTTGCTTGGCATCTGGAATACGACGGTCGTACAGGATGCGACCTATCAGGTTCGGCTGAAGGTCATTCTGCGAGATGGCACCAGCCTCGCCACTGTCGTGAACAATATTCGTGTACAAAACCAGCAGCCGACACCAGTACCGACAGCGACGACGGTTCCACGGCCCATCGCGGCCTTCCGGCCAGACCGCACCACTGGCCTCGCGCCGCTCGTGGTCCGCTTCGATAACCAATCCAGCGGGTCGATCACGTCGTACCGGTGGAACTTCGGCGATGGCAGCACAAGCAGCACCGAAGACCCCACGCACACCTTCCGCACACCGGGCGTCTACGAAGTCCAACTCCGTGCGAATGGCCCCGGCGGTCAATCGAATGTGTCACGGCAGATTCGTGTACAAAGCCCGAATGCCCCGGTGGCAAACTTCACGCAGGACCGCACCAGTGGCGAGCCTACCCTGGCTGTGCAATTCACCGATAGTTCGACGGGTACGATAACCGAGCGGTTATGGACGTTCGGTGATGGCACAACCAGCACAGAGGCCAACCCGCGTAAGGAATTTACCGAAGTGGGCACATATAACGTCATCCTAGAGGTGACCGGCCCCGGCGGTGTGTCCTCGGCGAGACGTCAAATTACAGTCGAAGACCGCACCATCCCCGCGCCCGAGGCGCAGTTCGCGGCCAGCACGACTGAGGGTGAAGCGCCGCTTCAGGTGCAGTTTACCAACGAGTCCAGTGGCGACATCAACGAAGTGACGTGGACATTCGGTGACCTCGGAGAGAGCAACATCGAAAATCCACAGGTCATCTTCGAGGAACCCGGCGAATACGACATCCAACTGCTTGTGGTGGGCGATGGCGGCCAGGACACAGCTTCGGCGCAGGTCGCCGTGAGCGCTCCGCCAGACGCGCCGGATGTCGAAATTAGCAGCGTAGCGGTCGATAACCCACCGCTGACGATTCAGTTCAACGCAAACATGCTATCTGGCGAAGTTACGTCCTGGTCGTGGGATTTTGGCGACGGCAACACGAGCGATCAGCAGAACCCCAGCCACACCTACGGTCAAGAGGGCACGTACCTTGTGAGCCTGACGGCGGAGGGGCCGGGTGGCACCGACACCGAAACCCATGAGGCCAGTGCAACACTGCCGTTGCAACCGCCCACGGCGGACTTTGGCTTCACCGTGGTGACCGATGCCGATGGGCCAGTTGTTGCATTCGAGAATCTCTCCGCTGGTGAGGGAACGGTCACTTATAACTGGAACTTCGGCGACAACAACACCAGCAACGAGGAAGACCCCACGCATCAGTTCCCCGATTTTGGCACCTACACCGTCAGCCTCACGGCATCGAACGAGGCGGGCAGCAGCCAACCGGCGTCCAAGCAGGTCGAGGTATTGCAGTCCTTCGAACCAGCCGTGGCCGCGTTCAGCGTATCATCGTTGACCGGTGTCGCAGGCGTAACGGAATTCGTGTTCGACAGTAGCGCCACAACCGGTGACGTTGCATCGTATGCGTGGATGTTCGGCGACCCGGAAAACGGCAATGCTAACGTTGCAAATCCGACATACACTTATCAATCGGCGGGCAATTTCACGGTTACGCTAACCGTCACAGGTGCCGATGGCGGCATTTCGACAGATACCGAAACGCTCAACGTGTCTCCGAACACGATTGCCATCGCCAGCGTGAACAACGGGAACCCGACGACGGCGGATGTGATCCAGTTTACCGGCGAGCAGTCGAGTGGGGCGGCGACGTACCTGTGGGACTTCGGCGACGGGTCGCAGAGCGGCGAGGTGAACCCGCAGAAGCAGTACACCAACGCGGGTCAGTTCCAGGCCACGCTGACGGTGACGGGCGCGGACGGGGTGACGCAAAACACCTCGCAGCCGATCGCGATCACCGTGAGTGAGGTCGCTCCCCCGGCAAACCCGGTAATCGTGTTTGCGACGAACCGAGAAGGCAATAGTCAACTCTTTGTGATGGATGCCGATGGCGGTAACGCGATGCGCGCGGTCGAACTCAGTGTTATCGAGGGCCGATCGCCAGATTGGTCGGTGAATAATGAGGTAGTTTATGAGCATGAGAACGACATCTATGTGGTGAACCTCAACGATGGTAACGTGCGCCGCCTCACCAACGACGACTTCGATAACACAGAGCCGGTTTGGTCGCCGGATGGCAACGCGATCGCGTTTAGTACCGACCGTGAAGAGGGCGACCCGGAAATCTTCGTGATGGACGGTAACGGCGGGAACCTCACCAATGTAACCAACAATCCAGGGTTCGATGGCCAACCCGCATGGAGCCGCAATAACCAGATCGCCTTCGCCTCGAACCGCACTGGCAACAATGACATCTTTGTGATGGGTGCCGACGGCAGCAATCCGGTCAACCTAACTGCCGATCAAGCGTCTCAGGACAATGACCCGAGTTGGAACCGCGACAGCAATGCGATCGCGTTCGTCACGAACCGTGATGGTGGAGACCTGGAGATTTACGTGATGGATGCGTACGGTGGCTATCATCGCCCGGTTACAAGTGGTGGCAGCAGCGCACCGAATCGCCATCCGACATGGACTTCCGAGGGGCGTATCCTATTTGTGTCCGAGCGAGACGGAAATAACGAAATCTATATCGTCGATGCCGATGGCAACAACATCACAAACCTGACCAACAACGGCGCAAACGACGAGTTCCCCGCTGTGAGGCCGTAAACCAAGCAGAGACGCACAGTGCCAACTCGATGTTTGGAACGGGTTGGCACTTCTCGATTGGCTGTGGTAGTGTTTGCGGCCAGGAAATACGTGCATGAATGAACGGAGATAAGCACAATGCGTGTGCTATCTGCAAAGGATGTGCGGGCCGCCGTTACGATGAACGATGTCATCGATGCGGTGCGTGAAGGGTTTATCGCGCTCGTCGAGGGGCGCGCCGTTGCGCCACTGCGTGGGGTGATGGACACCGGCAACGGTATCACGCTGGCGATGCCTGCCCAAATACAAGGTGCCGACGAACGAACCGTAAAGCTGGTATCGGTTTTCCCAGGGAACCCGGCGCGTGGCCTGCCGACGATTCACGCGGTCGTGATGGTCTTCGATGCGGTAACCGGGGCACCCATCGCGCTTATGGATGGCACCGAACTCACGGCGATGCGGACCGGTGCGGCTTCGGGCCTCGCGACTGCCCTGCTAGCGCGTAAAGAGTCGTCGGTGTTGGCCTGCATCGGCAGTGCGGCACAGGCACGTACGCAAATCGAGGCGGTATGTGCGGTGCGTGACATCAAAGCGATACGCATTTACAGCCCGAACAACGCCACGAAACTCGCCGATGAACTTCAAGCGGCATACGATGCTGAGGTGCGTGCCGTCGACAGTAGCGCCGATGCTGTGCGCGATGCGGATGTCGTCGTCGCGGCGACGAACAGCAAAACACCCGTCGTCCACTATGCCGACCTCGCGCCCGGCACCCATGTGAATGGGGTGGGATCGTTCACTGCGGAAATGCAAGAGATCGATGCTGATCTGGTAGTCAACGCGACGGTCATCATCGACGATGCCAATGGTGCGTGGGAAGAAGCCGGCGACCTCATCATTCCGCGCGACCAGGGGCTTTTTACCGAGTCCGACGTACACGCGTTGATCGGCGAGATCGCCAATGGTACGCGCCCCGGGCGCACCGCCGCAGACGAGATCACGTTCTTTAAGTCGGTGGGTAATGCCGTGCAGGATGCAACCGTCGCCGGACGCATCGCTGCGATTGCCCAACAGCGCGACCTCGGTGCGGTCGTCGACCTGTAGCCGTTTGCTAGGAAAATACTGTGTTCCGATCCATATGCCTTCTGATAATCCTTACGCTGTTTGTTGCTGCCTGTACCACCCCCCCTCCCGAAACCACACAGATTTTCGTCTCGTTGATAGCCGATGGCCGTGAGCGGACATATGCCTACGATACCCCGATTACCGTCGGTGAGTTTTTGCGAGATGCCGAAGTCGAACTCGGTGACCTGGACCGGGTAAATCCACAGGAATTCGCGCAGATCAGTGAGGGAATGCTTGTTACAGTTGTACGTGTGCAAGAAGAAACCACCTGCGAAGAGGTCGAAATCCCATTCCGCCAGCGAACGGTACCAAACGAGGGACTCGCGCCGGGCGAGGAACGACTTGGCCAGCCAGGGCAAAACGGCGTCGAACGTGTGTGCTATCGCGTTCGTATCGAGAACAGTGTTCGGCAGGACCCGGTAGAAACCAGCCGTGTTGTAATCTCCTCCGCCGAGGATGAGGTGGTGTATGTTGGCCCTACGGGGGAGATCGACCCGGTGCCGATCACGGGTACGCTGGCATACATCAGCAATAACAACGCCTGGGTAATGCGTGGCAGCAGCACGACCAAACGACCGATCACGACAACTGGTGACCTCGACGAGCGTGTATTTGCGCTATCCAACGACGGCAGCAAACTATTGTTTTCGCGGGCGCCATCTGGCGACGAGGATGGGTCGTTCTTCAACGAGTTGTGGTCGGTTGCCAACGTCAGTGCAGTCAACTCGGAGCCGGTACGGCTCGTGCCACGGAATGTGCTCTTCGCGGATTGGGTGCCGTCACAGACAAATACGATCAGTTATTCGACCGGCGAGCGTAGCGATGCTGCGCCGGGCTGGCGTGCTTTTAACGATTTGTGGACGATGCGAATTAACCCGCAAACCGGCGAATCACTGAATATCGATCAGGTTGTCGAACAGTCTTCGGGTGGGCTATACGGATGGTGGGGCACCAACTATTTCTGGTCGCCCGATGGCTCGCAAGTCGCGTGGGTACGCGCCGACTCGATGGGCCTCGTCGATTTGACGAATGGTGCCTTCAACCCACTCGTGGAGTACCCGGTATTCAACACCCGGCAGTCGTGGTCGTGGCGCGCGACGGTCTCGTGGTCTGCCGATAGCAGCTTGCTTGCGACGACGGTGCATGTGCCCATCGGCAACTATCCACCGGAGACAAGCCCGGCGTTCAGTGTGGCCGTCGCCGCCAGCGACGGCAGCTTCGACACACCTGTGGTCGATAATTCGGGGATTTGGTCGAACCCGCAGTACGCGCCACCCGGTACCGACTACCTCGCGCACTTGCGCGCCCGCGACCCGTTCAATAGCATCAATGGCGAATATGACCTCGTTGTGAGTGACCGAGACGGCAGCAACGCATTCACCGTCTTCCCCGAGGGCGGGCAGCCGGGCTTAACCGCACAAACCTTTCAGTGGAGTCCTGACGGGCGGCAGATCGCCCTCATTTACCAGGGTAACCTGTGGATTGTGGAGGTCGAAACTGGCGTCAACCACCAGCTCACGCTCGATGGCGGCGCGTCGCAGCCGGTCTGGTCGCAATGAGGAGTTGGATCACCCTCGTGATCACACTCTTCGCACTGAGCGGAAGTGTGATCACTGCGTTGGCGACGACTGACCAGCGCAATACACAGCTTCGCGGCTACGTCGACCCTACGAAAAACGCAGACTTGCCGTTTCGGGTACCGCGTTTGGGTGTCAATGTAGAGTTGACACAATACGACGACGCTGAACTCGCCGAGAACCTGACGATGATGCAGGCGGGCGGGGTCGTGTGGGTGCGGCAGTTCTTCTACTGGGACGATATCGAACCGGCACGTGGCGAACAAGATTGGACCGAAGCCGATCGAATCGTCGAAGCCATCGCGCAAGCACGCGGGTTACGTCTCGTCGCCGTGTTGATGAATGCGCCAGCCTGGGCCAGTGGCGATGATGACCCGACCACCCCACCCGCCGACCCGGCTGATTTTGCCGCGTTCGCAGCGGCATTTGCCGAACGGTATGGTGCCACGGTCGATCAATACCAGGTATGGGATGAACCAAATCTCCGCGAAGCGTGGGGTATGGAAAACCCGCGCGCCCCGCAGTACGCCGCCCTGCTGAGCGCGGCTTATTCTGTTATCCATAGCAATGATCCCTCGGCGACGGTCCTCGCGGCGGCACTCGCGCCAACCACCGAAACCGGCCCACTGAATATCAGCGATTGGCGATACCTCGACGACCTTTACGCGCTCGGTCTTGCCGATTTCTCCGACGCGATCGCAGCGAAACCGTACGGCTTCGATAGCACACCCGACGATCGTACGGTGCGCGAGGATGTGCTTAACTTCTCGCGGATTGTTGCGCTACGCGAGGTAATGGTGCGTCATGGTGATGGAACAACGCCGTTGTGGGCATCTAATTGGGGTTGGAACAACCTCCGAGTTGATTGGGACGGCGATGAGTCAATATGGGGGCAGGTTGATGAGCGCACGCGTGTGAATTACACACGTGCGGCCCTCGACCGCGCCGAACGTGAGTGGCCGTGGCTCGGTGGGATGGTGTTGCATCACTGGCAGCCGGATGCCCCACCAGACGACCCGATATGGGGTTTTGCGCTCATCGGCCAGGATGATGAGCCGACTGCCGCCTGGGATGCGCTCGTCGAGCGATTTGCTGCGTCCCCCAACACCGCCGACAATGGTCTCTATCCCCCGTCGACACCGTATGCGCGCTACAGCGGTGTGTGGACATTCGGCGAACTGGGTGCGGACATCGGTTGGCTGAAGGACAGCCACTTCTCCTTCGATTTCACCGGGCGCTCGGTTGCACTGTTGCTGCGTCAGGATGACTACGTCGGCTACTTGTATCCCACTGTGGACGGCGCGCCCGCAAATGCACTTCCACGCGATGCGGCTGGCAACGCATATGCTGTGCTGACGAGTCCATCGCTGGAACCGGCGCTATCGCTTGTTTCCGTTGCCGAGCACCTCAGCGATACTTCGCACACGCTACAGGCCACCGCCGACCGCGGCTGGGATCAGTGGGCACTGGCCGGGTTTGCCGTCAGTAGCGGCGATCTTGCTACCCCATACAATCGGCAGATAACCGTCGCATGGGTAACGGCAGCGATTTCACTGTTGGCATTCGCTGTCACCGCTACGAGAGTGCAGTGGGCACCCCTTGGGCTGCGTCTCAGCGCAATCGTCGCACCGCTTCAGATGCCTGTGCGCGTCGCACTCGGTGGAGTCGCCTCGGTTGTGTTGATGGTCGGGATGCTCCTTACATGGGGAGATCGTTTCCCGGCGATATTTCGCCGCGAATCGGTGAATCTGCTGGTTGCGATGGCGACTGCTGGGCTGGTGTTCTTACAACCGGGTGTGGTACTCACGTTAGTCGCCGCGGGGGTGCTCTTTTTCCTGTTCTATCATCACATCGAAACCGGGTTGATGCTGACACTGTTCTGGGCGCCGTTTTTTTTGTTCCCGGTGGAACTATTCAACTTCTTCTTTCCTGTCGCCGAAATTCTGATTTTGCTAACGGTAGCGGCGTGGGCCGCCCGACACATCATCGGTTGGGCGGAGGTTTTTAATGGTTCTCGGGCTGCGCACGCTGCGGAGTTAAAGTTATTCTGGTTAGACTATGCGAACATTTTGTGGATTGGACTTGGGCTGCTGTCACTTATATGGACGGCTTACCTGGACCCCGCCACGACAGAACTCCGCGTGATGATCATCGAACCGGCGTTGTTTTATCTCGTGTGGCGCACCAGTGCCTTCGACCGTGATACGACGATAAAACTCGTTCGCACGCTGCTCGTCGCTGGGCTTGTGGTAGCGGCGATTGGACTTTTCCTCTACGCGCAGGGGACGGCCATCATCACGGCTGAGGGCAATGCGCGGCGACTCGCGGGGGTGTACGGCTCGCCGAACAACGTCGCGCTGTTTCTGGGGCGTGTGTTACCTTTCGCACTTGCGCTGGTGCTCATAAGCCGAAACCGCTATGAGCGGTTGCTTGCGGGGTTGGTTTTGCTCGTCACGGTACCCACGATGGCGCTCACTCAGAGCGTCGGTGCGCTGTTTATCGGCCTACCGCTGTCGATTGCTGCTGTACTCGCCCTCACCTATCGGCGACGCTCGTTGTGGCCGTTGGTCGGTTTGGGTATCGTCGGTGTGGTGGCGTTTGTGGTGTTGTTGCAATTTCCGCGTTTTGCCCGTGTGCTCGACTTCTCCAGCGGTACGAACTTTTTCCGGCTGCGGGTGTGGCAAAGCGCGATCAACGTCATCCGCGATCAACCACTGACCGGGCTTGGCCTCGACCAGTTTCTGTACGCATTTCGGGGTTATTACATCTTCCCCGATGCCTGGCAAGAACCCGACCTCTCGCATCCACACAACGTCATCCTCGATTTCTGGACACGGCTCGGTATCCTCGGCGTGCTGCTATTCGGTGGTTTTCAGTGGGGGTTCTGGCGAGGTGCAGCCGACCTTTACCGGCAACGCACGGCGGAATTCGCGTTCGTGGTTGGTGTGATGGGTGGGATGGCGTATCTGTTGGGGCATGGCCTCGTCGATAACAGCGTTTTTGTGCACGATCTGGTGTATATCTTCATACTTTTTTCGGGAATTCCGGCTGCCCTACAGCGCCGCTAGCCGTTCTACTGATTCGCAACCTGTGGTAGACTGTGCGCGATACCAAGGGCTTAGCATAATTACGGGAGGCGTCTCTTGCGCGTACTGGTCACCGGCGGAGCCGGGTTTGTGGGGTCACACCTGTGCGATCGTTACATTGCCGATGGGCACACGGTCATCGCGATGGACAATCTGGTCACGGGGAACAAGCGCAACGTCGAGCACCTGATGGACCACGAACGGTTCTCATTCGTCCGCCACGATATCACGACGCACATCAACTTATCTGGTGAGTTGGATGCCATCCTGCACTTTGCGTCGCCTGCCAGCCCCATCGATTACCTCGAACTGCCGATCCAAACCTTGAAGGTGGGCGCGATGGGTACCCACAACGTCCTTGGGTTGGCTCGTGCCAAGGGTGCGCGTGTTCTCCTCGCCTCCACATCGGAAGTCTACGGAGACCCGCTTGTGCATCCGCAGGTAGAAACCTACGCGGGTAATGTGAGTATCCTCGGCCCGCGTGGTGTGTACGACGAAGCCAAGCGCTATGCCGAAGCCCTAACGATGGCCTATCATCGCGTGCATGAATTAGAGACGCGTATCGTGCGCATCTTCAACACATACGGCCCTCGCATGCGCCTCGAAGACGGTCGCGTCGTGCCGAACTTCATCGCGCAGTCGTTGCGCGGCGAACCGCTAACGGTTTACGGTGACGGCTCGCAGACGCGCAGCTTTCAGTTCGTCGAAGACCTCATCAACGGCGTGGCCAAGCTCCTCGACAGTGACTTCAGCGACCCGGTGAACATCGGCAACCCGCGCGAGATGAGCATCAAAGAATTTGCCGAGACGGTCAATAAGGTCACCGGCAACCCCGGCGGTGTTATCTACAAACCGGAGCTGCGCATTAAGGATGACCCACAACGCCGCCAGCCCGACATCACCCGTGCGAAGACGATCCTTGGCTGGGAGCCGCAGATCGACCTCGAAGAAGGCCTGGAACGGACGATCGAGTATTTTCGCGAGGTCGTTTGACACGACCGTATCGGGTACTGTGGTGGGGTGGGAGTTTGCTGCTAGCGGGCGCGCTAATCGCATTCCCACCGATCGATAGTGGCGCGCTACTCGCAATCGCGGGCCTCGCACTGCTGAGTGCGTTCACCCCACTGGTGCCGCTGCTGTTGTTGGTGGCGCTTGCGCCGATGCGTGCTCTTGTCGCGACGGAGGCCCCCGGCGTTTTTCCCGCAGATCCCGGGCAATTGCTACTGGTGGCGACGATTGGGGCGTGGGGGGTACACGGGATTGCACGTCATCGCCGACTACCCCAACTGAAGCTGTCACCTGTTTTCATTGCACTCGCAGGGTTCATCGGGGTTGCGGCGCTAACGGCTTTCGGTGCTGCCTCGTTAGACGCGTGGCTGCGTGAGTGGCTAAAGTGGGCGCAGATGCTCGTGCTTGCGGTCATCGTGTCGACCTTTGGCGGGCAATGGCGCTGGATCGCGTTCGCGCTGGTTGGTGCGGGCGTGGCGCACGCTGGCGTTGGGGCGTATCAATTTTTTGGCGGTAGCGGCGCCGACCACTTGCTCATCAACGAGCGCAACTTTCGCGCGTTTGGCACCTTCGGCCAACCGAATCCGTTTGGCGCATTTATGGGGCTTCTCGCTCCCCTTGCGCTCATGATGGCTGTGGGCAACCTGTGGGCCGCCTGGGACGACTTTCGTGCGGGCCGGAACCTACCGCTGGGGCACCTCGCGCTGACGGCGGTTTTCGGTACGTTGGGGTTTGCGATGGTCATCGGGCTGGTTATGTCCTGGAGCCGGGGCGCCTGGCTGGGATTTGTTGGTTCGGTGGGGGTGATGGCATTCGCATTGCCGCGCAAATTATGGCAGAGTTTCGCGCTGGTGGTCGCGGGTGGTGTGATGATCGCTGGCCTGTGGGCGACGGGTAACCTCCCGGTATCGATCACTGCGCGCCTCAGCACCATCACCGACGAACTATTCAGTGTGACCGATGTGCGCGGCGTGGAAATCACGACGGCGAACTATGCCATCGTCGAGCGACTGGCGCATTGGCAGGCAGCCCTTCGTATGGCGGAGGCGCGCCCCTGGTTGGGGGTCGGCCTTGGTAACTACGAGGTCGTTTATTCGCAATATCGGCTCATCAACTGGGACGAGCCACTCGGACATGCGCACAACTATTACCTGAACATGCTGGCGGAGGCGGGCTTGATCGGTCTCGTAACCTACCTCACCTTCTGGGGCTTCATTGTCCTGTTAACGTGGTGCACACGTCGTCATCCTGGCATCATCGAGCGCTGTTTTGCGGTTGGATTGCTGGGTTCGTGGGCCTATTTGAGTATTCACAGCTTGACCGATAATCTTTATGTCAATAACATGTTCCTCCATCTTGGCGTTATGTTAGGCCTACTTTCGATAATTTACGGTCAAATCAACGGAGAGGACCGTTTGGTATGAGCATCAACACAGTCGAACAACTCGAACACGGGAAAAGTAAACCCGTAGCGAAACGGAATCCGATCGACCGCATTATCCTGTGGGTTGCCGGGCATTTCGGCAACAAGGCGAAGGAAGTCGAGCGGTTCCTAAAGTTTGTGATGGTTGGCACGATGGGGGCCGCCGTCGACTTTACGACGCTGTTCATCCTCACGTCGACCATTTTTCGCCCGGTCGAGCCGTTCGTGCGGTTGAAGGTCATCATGGCGACGACCTTTGCGTTCCTCGCTGCCATTACCAGCAACTTCATCTGGAACCGCTTCTGGACCTATCCGGATTCGCGTTCGCGTTCTGTTCGTCGGCAGATGGCACAGTTTACGTTCGTGAACACCGTCGGCTGGGGCGCACGCACACTCTGGATTTCGCTGACATTCGCAGCGATCGGCGCGGCGGTAACGCCCACCTTTATCACACTGCGCCAATCGATCGCCGCGGCTTACGTGCCCGGCCCAGGCACCGAAGCGAAAGTCGGCGCGTTTGTGGCGCAGTTCATTGGCTTGTGGGTTGTGATGGTGTGGAACTTCTTTGCGAACCGCTACTGGACGTACAACGACGTCGACTAAGTTGCCCACCATTGCCCTCGACTACACACCAGCCCACGAACAGGGCGGCGGTATCGGTCGCCTCGTCCGTGAGCTGGTGGACGCCCTTGCGCGCGAAGACGGCGAAACTGCATACCGGCTGTTTGTCGCTCGCAGCGGAAAACCACTCCCCGACCCGCCCGGTGACAATTTCCAATGGCGGCCTGCCCCACTGAGCAACGAATGGCTTGCGCGCGTGTGGCACCGCGCGCGGCTTCCACTCCCGGTCGACCTCATAACCGGCCCGGTTGATCTTTTCCATGCGACAGATTTCGTGCTGCCGCCCACCCGTTCGAGAACCCGCACCTTGCTCACGGTGCACGATCTCTCGTTTGTCCGCACGCCGGAGACCGCACTGGCACAGCTTCGGCGCTATTTAAACGCCGTTGTGCCGCGCTCCGTCGCCCGGGCAGACCATGTGCTTGCTGACAGTGCTGCGACCAAGCGTGATCTCATCGACCTTTACGGCACACCTGCCGACAAAATCACGGTACTACTTAGTGGTGTGAATCCCCGCTTTCGCCCGGCAACCACCCAACATGTCGAAACCGTCATCGAGCGGTATGAACTTCCGCGTAAGCCGTTCATTATGGGGTTGGGTACGGTGCAGCCGCGCAAAAACTACCCACGTCTTATCCAATCTGTTTCTCGACTACGCGAAATGAATCACGACATCGCACTCGTAATCGTCGGCGGGCGGGGGTGGCTCACCGAGGAAATCGACACTGCGCTTGAGCAACATAACATGCGCGAGCACGTGGTTTTCCCTGGCTTTGTGGTCGACGACGACTTACCCGCGCTCTATACCGCCGCGACCGTGTTCGCGTTTCCGTCGTTGTACGAAGGATTTGGCTTACCCATCCTCGAAGCGATGGCCTGCGGTACACCGGTGCTCACAGCGAACGTATCTTCGCTGCCCGAGGTCGCCGGTGATGCTGCGTACCTCGTCGGAGACCCAACCGATACCGATGCAATCACACACGGCCTAGCAACACTGCTTGCGGATAGTGATTTGCGCACGACGCTCATCGCGCGCGGTCACGAGCAGGTTACGCACTTCACATGGGGAAAGGCCGCGAAGCACCTGCGCAGCATATACACGCGCCTGTTGCTATAATCATCAACATGACTGAGAAAACTGATAAAGCCGCAAAAACCATCGCAGAATCGCAGGTGACCCTCAGTGCCTTGATGGGGCCACAGGATGCCAATCCATTCGGGAATGTGCACGGCGGGGTCATCATGAAAATGGCCGACGAGGCCGGAGCGCTCGTCGCGATGCGCCATGCCGAAGCCCCTGCCGTGACGATCGCCGTCGATTCGATGACGTTTATGGAGCCAGTTCGGGTGGGGCATCTTGTGATGTGCCGTGCCGAACTCACCTACGTGGGGCGCACATCCATGGAAACACGTGTCGAAGTTGTAACCGAGAATCCACTGGAGGGCACACAACGTGTGACCAACACAGCATACTACGTCTACGTTGCGCTCGATGGCGACGGTAGGCCGACGCGCGTGCCACCGCTCGTGTACGAAACGCCCCTTCAACAACAGCGTGCCGAACAGGCCAGAGAACGACAGGCATACCGCAAGCGCCAACGCGCACAGGAGTTATAAATGACCGACGAACCCCATATCCCAGACGAAAACCCCGAGAACAGCGCAGAATCGCCTGACGAGGCCCCCGAGGGAGACGACATCACGCGCGAGACCACCCCGGCCAGCCCGGAACCCGATGCGACCGAAGGGGAAGATGACACTGAGGGTGATGACGAAGAAGAAGAGGTTCTGCTGCCGAACCTTGTTACCGACGGCCAATCGTCGACACTGCTGCGCCTGTTGAACCAGAGCGGGGCGCGTGGGGTGCTGTCTGCGCAGCAAATGGATTTCGGCCTTGCGGAGCATATCCCCTATCCCTTCCTCGCGATCGTCGGCCAGTTCGAAATGCGCATCGCGCTGCTGCTCTCGGTCATCAACCCGGCGATCGGCGGCGTGCTGTTGATTGGCCCGCGCGGCACGGGCAAAACCACCGCCGTGCGCAGCCTAACGAGAATTCTGCCTGATATCGAGGTGAGTGATTGCGAGGAAGGTGCCCTACCGAGTGATCTCGAAAAAGATGGCGCCGATGTGCTGTACCCGGACTGCTACGAAAAATACGAGGCCGGGGAGTCGATTTCGCATTACGAGCATGTGCGCCTGGTGGAACTTCCGCTGAATGCACGCCTGGAAGACGTGGTCGGTGGTGTGAACGAGCGCATCGCCGTGCAGCAGCGCAAAGTTCGCTTAGAGCGCGGCATCCTCGCGCGGGCGGATAACAACCTGCTCTACGTCGATGAGGTTAACTTGCTCGATGACGACATCGTCGATGCCATCCTCGATGCGGCAGCGATGGGCGCGTACACCGTCCGCCGTGGCGCAATGGCCGGTACGTACCGCTCGCGGTTCGTGCTCATTGGGTCGATGAACCCCGAGGAAGGCCGTTTGCGCCCGCAAATCCTCGACCGCTTTGGCCTACGTGTGAATGTACGCGGCCTCAGCAACAAAGACGAACGCTTGATGGTCTATGAGCGTGTGCGGGCTTACCGGCGGAACCCGTTCGCGTTCAATAAGCAATGGGAGCTTGCGATGGCCGAAGCCCGCGATGACATCATCGCTGCGCGCGATCTCCTGCGTGATACGACGCTGAACCAGCGTGCTGTAGAAATCGGCCTGACGCTTATCGAAGACCTGCAAATCGACTCGCACCGTGCGGAGTATACGCTGTTCGAAGCGGCACGTGCCTTCGCTGCCTCCGATGGCCGAACCGAAGCGTCGGTCGAGGACATCAAGCAGGTGGCCCCGATGGCGCTTCGCCAGCGTCGCAGTGAATTTATGGTCAACTTTTTCGAGCAACAGGCTGAAGAAGATAAACAGATTCGAGATCGCATCGATGAACTCCTCGATGCTAAGTAGGAGCTTGGGGTTCGCTCTGCTGGCGTTGGCACTCATCGGGTACAGCATGCCCTGGCTCAATGGTCCCGCTGTGAGCCTTAGCCCGAGCGCATACGACCTCGCGGAGTGGATGAGTTTGCACCCGTTTGTGCGGTCGAATGGGCCGTTGCTGCTAACCGCCCTACTCTTGCGCCTGCCATTGGTTACGCTAGGATGGCTCGTGGTGAATCACGTTCGTGGTCCCCTTGGATGGGGTCTTGCGGCGTTATGGGCGGTTGCACTGCTGCCCCCGGTCGACTTTTTCCGTGGAGCGTTTAACGACCCGAACTATCATCAGCAGTTTGTATTACTCGTGGTGTATGGCATCGGCACAGTGGCAATATTGCTACGCAGGTGGCACGCACGCTACTTCATGTCGATTGCGGTTAGCACGGCGATTGTGGCTGTCATCGGGCTGGTGTGGAGTTGGCGTCTATTCTCGATTTACGAGGTGGCGATGGGCATTGGCGTGGGTGGGGTGGTGTTCGCGTTGGCTTTGCTGGCCTACGCGGCGAACTTATGGCAGGACCAGCATCGACGGACCCGAGATGATCCATCGACGCCTGCCCTACAAACAGCGGGTTAGCTCATACTGGTTTCGATGAACTTCACAGCTTCGCCCACTGTGTTGATCGACTGTGCATCCTCATCGCTGATTTCACCGCCGAACTCTTCTTCGAACGCCATAATCAGTTCGACCAAGTCCAGTGAATCGGCTTCGAGATCATCGCGGAACTTCGCGTCCGCAACAACGCGGTCTTCCTCGACGCCGAGTAGTTGAATCACGATTTGTTTCACACGTTCTTCAACGTCAGATGCCATGTCTGTCCCTCCACAAGTTGCTAATCACACATAAATAGGCCCACATTATATTGACATACTCCCCACAGCTAAAGCCCGGGGATTTTTGACTTCTGGCAAGCTCGCTCACATTTACCATCGCAGATGCAAGTCTGGCAATCCCTTCGTCGTAAGGTTGATGCCCCAACCTATTTAGCATAGTCTACCCTATCTTTCATCGTGCCTACACCCCAATACCGTATACTGTACTTGTTGTGGATGACTCGGCAGCCGGCCCGATTGACGCCCCAACCGAATTTCGCTAGGATAGCAGCGCTCGTTTGATGGAACACATACACATGCCGAAAGTCACGACGGAAAGTCGCAAGGTCGATCATATTCGCATCAATCTTGAGGAGAATGTGCAGTTCCCCAACCTTACGACCGGGCTTGAGAAATACCGCTTTGTACACGAAGCCCTACCCGATGCAAATCTCGACCAAATCGATACGCGCATTGCGCTGTTTGGCAAACAGCTTTCGATGCCGGTGCTCATTTCGTCGATGACTGGCGGCGCAGAGATGGCCGCGCAGATCAACCGCAACCTGGCAGTTGCCGCGCAGACCCATGGCCTCGCGATGGGCGTTGGATCGCAGCGTGCGGCCATCGAGGATGACGACCTTGCGGAGAGCTTCAAAATTCGGCATCTCGCGCCGGGCGCACTGCTGTTCGCAAATATCGGCGCAGTGCAACTCAACTACGGCTACGGCCCTGCTGAGGCCCAGCGCGCCATCGACATGATCGAGGCCGATGCGCTAATTCTGCACTTCAATGTATTGCAGGAGGCCGTACAACCCGAAGGCGATACCGACTTCGCCGGGTTGATGCAACGCATCGAGGCCGTAGTGAAGGCGTCTCCTGTTCCAGTGATTGCAAAGGAAGTGGGTTGGGGATTCTCCGAAGCGACCTGTCGTCGCCTCGCGGACCTTGGCATCTCCGCAATCGATGTAGCAGGCGCGGGTGGCACATCGTGGAGCGAGGTCGAGTATCATCGTGCGCCCACAGCCTATCATGCACAGGTCGCACGCGCCTTTGCCGATTGGGGCATCCCCACTGCCGATGCGATTCAGTATGCCTGTTCGGGCGCGCCAAATGCCACCATCATCGCCAGTGGAGGGTTGCGCACCGGTGTCGATGTCGCGAAGTGCATCGCACTCGGCGCAACCTTAGGCGGCCTCGCCGGGCCGTTCCTGAAGGCGGCCGTGCAATCGACGGAGGCCGTTGACGATTTCGTGCACATTCTGCACGCGCAACTCCGCATTGCGATGTTGTGCAGCGGTGCGACCACCATCGCCGAACTCCAACAAACCCCGCTGCTAAAAACGGAGTAACTATGATCCCGCAATTGCTCGACCGCTATGGTACCCGCCTGGACCAAACCATGCGCGAGGTTGTCGACGTTGTAGCAAGCAAGACACCGGCTCTCGGTGTGATGTTGCAATATCCCTTGGGCTGGACGGATGCCGATGGCCAACCGTACAACCAACCCACCGGTAAGCGGATTCGGCCGACGGTGTTGTTACTGTGCGCCGAAGCCAGTGGGGGTTCCTGGGAAGAAGCGCTCCCCGCCGCCGCTGCCGTGGAACTACTTCACAATTTTTCGCTGATCCACGATGACATTCAGGACATCAGCGAAATCCGCCACAGTCGGCCAACAGTTTGGAAGGTATGGGGAGAGGCCATATCCATCAACACGGGCGATGCGATGTTCGCACTGTCGTATGTTGCATTGGAGCGTTTGGGCCAACACCTGCCGCCTGCAACGGTCATCGATGCGTGGCGTGTCTTCAACGAGACAATCCTCGAGCTAACGCGTGGGCAGCACCTCGATATGAGCTTCGAAACTGCGGAGTCGGTTAAAGTCGACGAATACCTTTCGATGATTACGGGGAAAACCGCAGCGTTGCTCTCGGCATCGTGCGAGCTAGGCGCACTCGCGGCCACCCGAAACGCCGAACTTGCGAAGGACTATGCCGAGTTCGGCCTGAACCTTGGTTTGGCTTTCCAGATACGCGACGATATTCTCGGCATTTGGGGCGATCCATCGCAGACGGGCAAATCTGCCGCGACCGATATCATGACACGCAAGAAGTCGTTGCCGGTGCTATACGGCCTCGCGAACAGCACCTCACTGGTTGCTCTTTATGAGCAAGCGACTTTCGGTGATGCTGAAGTTACCGAAGCGGTGCGCTTGCTCGATGAAGTTAGCGCTCTCGACTATGCGAAGGAGCAGGAGGGCGTGTACTTTCGCCGCTCAGTTACAGCCCTCGAGCGCGCCCAGCCCAAGGACCCAGCCGCGTCCGAGCTTTCTGCGCTTGTCGAAGCGCTGTTCGGACGCGTGTACTAGATTAAATCGCGCAACACAACATTGCTGAGCATGCGTCCACGGTCGGTAAGGCGCATGTGGGTTTCATCGATGTGAAGCAACCCCTGCGCCACAAATTTGTCGATGACTTCGCGGCGCAGGTCCATAACATCGATGCCAAATCGTGATTTGAACGCCGCCCGCGAGATGCCGTGTTTCGTCAGACGCATGCCCATCATCAGCGTTTCGGCGATTTCATTCTCGCGGTCGACGGTTTCTGCGGTTTCCAGGGCGGGTGTTTTAGGCCAGTCGTAGGTCGCATCAGGGTCGGTCAGCAGTTTGATGTATCGGTGTGGCGAGCGTATCACCGCATAGCGAACGCCTCCGGCCCAACCATGCGCGCCAGGCCCCAGCCCAAGGTACGGATGATTGTACCAATATTGCAGGTTGTGGCGGCTTTCGTAGCCGGGTTGCGCCCAATTGCTGATTTCGTACTGCTCGTAGCGATTTTCTGCGAGGCGCTTCGTCGCGAGGTCGTACATGTCGGCAGCAAGGTCATCATCCGGCTCCGCAACTTTGCCGCTCATCACCCAGCTTTCCAGCGCAGTATCCGGCTCTAGGCCCAGGCCATACAACGACAAATGCTCGGGCTTCAAGCCGATGACGGTGTCGAGGCTGTGCGCCCACATGGGCATCGTCTGGTTGGGGTTGCCATAGATGAGATCGAGGCTGAGGTTGTCGAACCCGGCGGCCCGGCTGTTCTCGACGGAACGCACGACATCTTCGACACCGTGCTGCCGCAGAAATAGCTCTAGCTCGGCTTGGTTTGCCGATTGCACACCGATGCTCAGCCGGTTCAACCCGGCCTCGCGCAGCGCGAGGGCGTAGCCCGGGTCGGCTAAATCGTTAGGATTTGCCTCTGTCGAGACTTCAGCGTCGGGCAAAACATCGAAGTCAGCATGAATTTTTTCTAAAATATGTGAGAACATCGTAGCCGTCATCAGGGTGGGGGTGCCACCGCC